>JAWXUA010000241.1:0-2034 GCA_044433065.1 Pseudomonadota bacterium | reverse complement strand
GGGGGAGGGAGAAAACTTTCTTCAGAAAGTTGTCTCCCTCCCCCAGTCCTAATTAACCAACTTAGCCAAGCAAAATCTTCTTAGCGAATTCGTCTTGGACGTCGGTGATGTATGGGATTTTGGTTTCGCGTTCGGTTTCGCGGTTAGCGGAGACGATGTCGCCGCGAGTGATTTGGTCGATGCGGAACTTACGGGCACCGGCCATGAGCTGCTGGACGCCAGCACCGAGCTTGTCGAGCATGGTCCACATAGCGACAGCACCGTATGGAAGATCCTTCATGGCATCGGCACCAAGCTTTTGCTGCACGTCGTGGTAGCCAGCGAAGATTTCTTCAGCGGAGGAACCGATGTCGGAAACGGTCTTAGGCAGGGTGGACCAGTTGCCACAGACCTTTTCGCGGTTTTCAGGACGGAGCACACCTTCGATGTTGGAACCGAGGAAACCTGGAATCATCATAGCACGGCCCATGCAGATGAGCTTGGTGTATGGTGCACCGATGGCGAGACCCTTGAAGATTTGGCTAGGCTTGGCAAGACCACCGGCAAAGGAGAGGTCTACAACCTTCTTGCCTTGAGCGGCCATGATGCTTGCATATTCGTGAGCCTTGGAGTGGAGCAGGATGGATGGAACGCCCCATGTTTCCATCATGTCCCAAGGAGACATGCCTGTGCCGCCGCCAGCACCGTCGATGGTGAGGAGGTCGAGCTTACAGTCTGTGGCAAGACGCATGGACATGGCGAGCGCTTCCATGCCGTACGCACCGGTCTTGAGGGAGATGCGGCTGAAACCGAGCTTGCGCAGGTAGGCAACTTGGGTCTCGAAGTTCTCAATGACTTGGTCGGAGGAGGTGAGGTTGGTGTAACCGAGGCGGCTGTGACGTGCGAAGCCCTTGATGGCACCAGCTTTGAAGGCAGCTTCAACTTCTGGACGGTATGGGTCTGGGTCCACGAGGTAGCCGCGGTCTTTGAGGAAACGAGCGTATTCGAGGCTCTTTACTTCGATTTCGCCGCCGATGTCTTTGGCACCTTGGCCCCACTTGAGCTCGATGATGACTTTGTCGCCGTACTTTTCAGCAACGTATTCAGCAACGCCGTTACGGGTGTCTTCGACGTTGAGCTGAACGATGATAGCACCGTAGCCATCGTAGTAACGAAGGTAACCATCGATGCGGCGTTCGAGTTCAGGAGCTTTGATGATGCGGCCATTTTGAAGCTCAGCAGCACGGTCAACGCCTACAACGTTTTCGCCGATAACGATAGGTACACCGCAGATGGCACAGCCAGTTGCGAAGGAATCCCAGTACTTAGCAGCAATGAAGGTAGAACCGAGTGCACCGGTCATGAGTGGGTAGCGACAGGTGGTCTTGTTTTCGGCACCGAAGGACGTGGAGATATCGACGTCGGTGAAGAGCGCATCGCCTTGAGCAGCTTTGTCTGCGTCGCCACCGTTAGCACCGTAGCAGTAGCCTTGGATACGCAAGGAATTGTAGGAAACGCCTACGTGGGTTGTGTTGCCGCTACCAGCGGTTACAACGCCGAAATCGCGAGGGTACAAGGTTTCGCGACCTTTGAGGCAGGAAAGCCACGCTTCGCACTTACCCATGCAGTCAGCACGGCAAAGGGTGCAAAGGCCAGATTCAGCGATGTTACCACGGTTTGTGGTGCCAAGAACGTCGTTGCTCTTCAAAAGTTGGGACATATTCTCTCCGCAAGAAAGAGGTTAATATGGAACTGTAGTACCGTAAAAACGTTACCGTTTCTCTATGGTATAAAACGTGACCGTTTTTGTGCCCATTCAAGAGACTCACTGGCAAGAATGTGGGTTTCTTGATGCAAGAAGGGCACACATAGAGAAGGTAACTATGCTTGAAAACGGGAAATCTGTCTAGTAGACATTCTGTAAAATACTTGCTTTTGCGTGATATTCACAAATTTGTGACGCATTTTTGGAAAAATATGGAGCGTAGTATATATGTTTTTTTTGACTTTTTTGTATGAGGTGGAAGGTAAGAGGGGGGGGAGGCAGAGTGAAGG
>JAWXUA010000240.1:0-2048 GCA_044433065.1 Pseudomonadota bacterium | reverse complement strand
GGGAAGGGACAACCCTTTTCAAAGGGTTTCCCTTCCCCCAGTCTTTACAACCTAAATAACCTAAATAACTTAAAACTCCTTACCCATGGCGCGAACAGCGGTCATGCCGCCACCGACGCTGAGGGTATTGGTGATGCCGAACTTTTCGAGAATAAGCTGGGTATCGTAGGAGCGCAGACCGGTGTTGCACATGAGTACGAGGCGGCGGTCCTTAGGGATATCGGCGAGCAACTTTTCAACATCTTCTTCAGGGATGCTATGCCATTCACCTGGGTATTTTTCCATGAGGGCCACAGCACCGGCGAGCAGACGGGAGTCAGCGAAATAGTCATTGGAGTTTTCGCGGTTTGCCCAGAGCTCAGCGAATTCGTCAGCGCCGATGAGGCGAGCTTGACCGGAGAGCATATTGTCCGCAACGTTACCAGCGTTGTTGAGCACGTCCATAGCAGAAGCGAATGGTGGGGAGTACGCAACTTCAGCGGTACAAATGTCGGCAACAGTTGGCTTGCCGATTTGGAGCATAGCGGCAACAGTGTTGATACGAGCAAGAAGAGCAGCACCGTCAGCGGAGAAGCCTTGGAGGCCGAGGATGCGGCGCGTAGGCTTTTCAACGACGAGGTGCAAGTTGATCATGGATTTTTCAGGGTAGAAGTGTGCGCGGTCGAGCTGTGCCATTTGCACGCTGATAGCGTCGAGGCCAAGACGCTTTGCACCTTCGATGGTGAGACCAACACCTGCAGCTGCTGTGCTGAAGAGTTTAACGCACCAGCTACCAACGCCGCCCTTGAAGGTTTCGCTGCCACCTGCGAGGTTCGTACCGATGATGCGGCCTTGGCGGTTAGCCATGGAACCTAGTGGGAAGAACCAAGGCTTGTCAGCAACGAGGTGAGGAATGGTGACGCAGTCGCCGCCAGCGTAGATGTCTGGGTCAGAGGTGCGCATGTATTCGTCAACGATGATGGTACCGCGGCCGTCGACTTCGATGCCAGCTTCACGTGCAATAGCGGTATTAGGAGCAATACCAGCAGCCATGATGACGAGTTCAGCGTCGAGGGTGCGGTTGTCGGTAACAACACGGCATACATGACCATTTTCGCCTTCAAAGCGTACAGCCTTTTCACCAGTGTATACGGTGACGCCGTTCTTTGCGAGGTCGTTCTGGATCATCATGTTCATGCCTTTAGACACGAAGCCAGGCATAACTTGGTCAGCCAATTCGATGAGGGACGTTTCTGTGCCCCACATGTCAGCCAAAGCAACAGCCATTTCAAGGCCAATGAAGCCGCCACCGATGATAACAGCGTTTTTGACCTTACGGGATTCCAAAGCTGTACGTACAGCTTCAGCTTCCTCAAGGTTGGTCACAGGCGTGATACCTTCAAGGTCGATGCCTTCGATAGGAGGACGATTTGCCTTGCTACCCAATGCAAATACGAGCTTGTCATAAGAAAGAGTCTTGCGTTCGCCAGTCACAACGTCTTCGATATCGACGGTATGTTCTGCGCGATTGATAGCCGTTGCGCGGGTATTGACCATAGCGTCAACGTCTTTATTGATGCGGAAAAATTCTGGGTCACGCACGGTATTGTATGGGGTGGCCTGCAATTCCTTGATATTATTAACTTCACCAGAAATGTAGTAAGGAATGCCGCAACCGCCGTAGGAAATGCGTGGTGCTTGGTCAATCATGGTAACTTTAGCCGTTGGGTCCAAACGCTTGAAACGACAAGCGGCCTTTGGGCCAAGGGCAACTGCGCCAATAACTACAACATGCTTAGACATTTAAAGCCTCCTGTGGGTATGGCGGGCATATCAATAACTGCCGCCAAAAGTACAAATACGCTATGCATTAGGAACGAAATAAATTTTTTTGGCAGCTATCGCCTACCAACACAGTAGGAGTTACGCCTTTTTTTTTATATGGGCAAGTGTGTAGGTGGAGATTTTTTGTGGCTTTGGGATGAGCTGGGGGGAAGGGGGCCCCTTAGCGTTGCTGTCTGCATCCGTAAGACTCGCTGCGCTCGCCTAACGGCTGTGCCTTCGGCACC
>JAWXUA010000239.1:0-2111 GCA_044433065.1 Pseudomonadota bacterium | reverse complement strand
GAAAGTTTTCCCTTCCCCCACATAAAAAGTAAAAAAGCAAAAAAGCAAAAAAGGAAACCCATGGAAACCTTGCAAGCCCTTCGCAAATTTGGCTTCACCCAGCAGGAGTCGCTTTTATACGTGACTTTGTTGCGTCATGGGGCCATGACGGGCTACGAGGCGGCCAAGGCAGCTGGCATTTCGCGGTCCAATGCTTATGCGGCGTTGGCGAGCCTTGTGGATAAGGGTGGCGCGGTGCTTTCTGTGGGCGGTGCTAAGGGTGACACGAGCCGCTATGTGCCGGTATCTGGTGCGGAATTGTTGGGGAATTTACGCCGTGATATGGAGGGCACTTTGACCTTCTTGGAGCAGCATTTGCCCAAACCTGAACCAGAGGAAACCCCATATTTGACGGTGTCGGGCCTTGAAAATACGGAAAATAAAATCCGTAACATGTTGCAGAGTGCCAATTTACGTATTTATGCGTCCATGCATAGCCATAGCATTGTAACATTCCGCGAGGACTTGATGCATTGCGTTGCGCGTGGATTGAAAGTCGTTGTACTTTCAGATGTTGATCCCAAAATTGATGGCTGTATTTACTATCCCAATGAAGCTGAACCGCATTATATAAAGCTTATTGCGGATACCCATGATGTTATTGCAGGAACGTTAGAACCTCGTGTGACTGGACGTTGCCTGTATTCTTGTAATGAACACCTTGTACATCTTATGCGAGAAGCGATTTTACATGAGATGGACCTCATTTGCATCCGCACTGGCATGGCGTCTGTTGCCACTGAAAGTGCGCTAAAAGGAGAATAACATGGCCCAAGTTCGTTCTGAGTATACCGACTCTGTGAATTTCTTTGGTGGCAATGATGCTTGTGAACTTGCAGCACAGTATGACACACCATTATATGTCTACAATGAAGATATTCTGCGCAAGTGTTGCCGTGAATTGCGTGCACTTTCTTCTCATCCACAGTTTTATGTAAACTATTCTGCCAAGGCTAACAGCAATCTGTCTCTCTTGAAGATTATCCGTGAAGAGGGTCTTGTAGTTGATGCAATGTCTCCAGGTGAATTGTTCTTCAATTTGCAGGCTGGCTTCACCCCAGACCAGATTTTGTACGTGTGCAATAACGTGTCTGAAGCAGAAATGCGTAACGCTGCTGAACACGGCGTGCTCCTCAGCGTGGACTCCTTGGCACAGCTTGAAATGTATGGCCGCGTGAACCCAGGTGGCAAGGTCATGATTCGCTTCAACCCTGGCATCGGTGCAGGCCACCACAAAAAGGTTGTCACTGGCGGTAAAGCCACCAAGTTTGGCGTGGATCCCTTTGCCGAAGGCTCCCTTGATGCCGTTCGCGCCATCCTGACCAAGTACAATTTGACCCTCGCAGGCGTCAACCAGCACATCGGTTCCCTGTTCATGGAAGCTAAGGGCTACATCGATGCAGCTCGTGTTTTGCTCTCCGTGGCTGAAGAATTTGACACCATCGAAGTCATCGACTTTGGCGGCGGCTTTGGCATTCCTTACCGCAAGTACGAAGATCAGCCACGCCTTGACCTCGCTGACCTCAGCACCCAACTCCACGGCCTCATCACCGAATGGAGCGCAGAACATAACTACGCTGGCCGCTTCTATGTAGAACCCGGTCGTTACGTTGCTGCGGAATGTGGTCTTGTGCTCGGCTCCGTCTACGCCACCAAATATAATGGCCCAACCCGCTACGTCGGCACGGACCTTGGCTTCAACGTTCTTGCTCGTCCTATGCTCTACGACGCCCACCACGACATGGAAGTCTACCGCAAGGATGGCCAGCCAGACCCAGAACTCATGCCTCAAACCGTTGTGGGTAATATTTGCGAAAGCGGTGACATCATGGCCAAAGATCGCCCACTGCCTAAAGTGCAACAAGGTGATATCATTGGCGTTATGGATGCTGGTGCCTATGGCTATGTCATGAGCTCCACCTACAACCAACGTTTGCGCCCTGCTGAAATTCTCATCACTTCAGAAGGTAAGGTCGAGCTCGTACGTCGCCGCGAAACCTTGGAAGACTTGATGACTTTGTATAAGTAATTTGCTGGCTGGGGGGAGGAAGGGAACCTTTGAAAAGGTTCCC
>JAWXUA010000238.1:0-2137 GCA_044433065.1 Pseudomonadota bacterium | reverse complement strand
GGAGGAAACCTTTTTAAAGGTTTCCTCCTCCCCCAGTCAGTCTAATCAAATAAGCTACTTATCCAACTTCGCGAAATAGTTGCGAGTTTCGCTGACAATAACGCCGGACAGACCGAGCAGACCGATGAGGTTCGGGATAGCCATGAGTCCGTTAACGATATCGGCGAGCACCCAGATGAGTTCGAGCTCAAGGAAGGCGCCCACAGCTACGAGGCAGATGAAGATGACGCGGTATGGCATGATGCCTTTGACGCCAAAGAGGTATTCGGTGCAGCGTTCGCCGTAGTAGTTCCAACCGAGGATGGTGGTGAAGGCGAAGAGGATGAGACCGACTGTGGCGGCATATTGACCGATATTGTTTTCCATACCGATGGCAAAAGCTGCGTTGGTCATGGCTGCACCAGCAACGTTGGGATCATTCCAGACGCCGGTGATGACGAGTACAAGACCGGTCATGGTGCAGATGATGATGGTGTCGAAGAAGGTGCCGGTCATGGTGATGAGACCTTGACGCACGCAAGATTTGGTCTTTGCTGCGGCTGCTGCGATAGGGGCAGAACCGAGACCAGATTCATTGGAGAACACACCGCGAGCAATACCGGAACGCATAGCCACGAGCATGGTCATACCTGCTGCACCACCAAGAGCTGCTTGTGGGTTGAAAGCGCTGTAGATGATGAGGTTGATAGCAGGAATGATTTTATCGTAGTTGAGAATGAGGACAACCAGAGCTGCGATGAGGTAAAGCACTGCCATAAAAGGAACAACGCGCTCAGCAACACGAGCGATGGAGCGGATACCACCGATGGTTACAGCAGCAACAAGGATGGTCAGGATGATGGCTGTGCCCATGACTGGCATGTTGAAAGTCAGGCTTGCAGCGTCTTTGATAGCGTTGACCTGTGCGAAGGTACCGATACCAAAGAAAGCAACGAGAATGCCCATGAGCGCAAAAATTCGTGCAAGCATTTTGCTGCCGAGGCCGTATTCAAGGTAGTACATAGGGCCGCCAGACATCTGGCCATTTTCGTCAACTTTGCGGTATTTAACTGCGAGCAAGCCTTCTGCGTATTTGGTTGCCATACCAAAGAATGCGGCAACCCACATCCAGAATAGCGCACCAGGTCCACCAGCGGTAACGGCTGTAGCAACACCAACAATGTTACCTGTACCAATGGTGGCGGCGAGGGCTGTGCAGAGTGCAGCAAAAGAGGAAACGTCGCCAGCTTCTTTGGCTTCAGTGTCTTTGCCGAAGACGTAGCGCAGGGCTAGTGGCAAGCGTATGACCTGTAGGAGGCCAAGACGAATGGTGAGGAAGAGGCCAGTACCAACCAAGAGTGCGAGTAGTGGTGGGCCCCATACAAAAGAGTCAACAGCATTGAAAATTTCTAACAAGTCCATGGTAAACGTCCTTAAACATTAAGGTTTTAGGGACGGATGGCGGGCGAAAACTGGTGGGCACTAGGCATGTGTTTGGCAAAAAAAATGTGCGCCATAGTGACGCACACGGATTAGCTCGTACAAGCATGCCTTCTCTGTCCTTGGTACCTGAGAGTTTCACGAGTATTGTAACCATCTTGACGCCTGCGCACAGAATTTGTGAGGTGAAGGCGGTACAATATCGCTTGCTCCTTCGGTGTCTCCCCTAACCGATGGGGAAATCTCTCCAGAGTTTCGTCAAACAGCAGTCTTTTTGCCTGAAAGTATTACATCGTCGGCGGCTTGGCTTGTGGCCAGAGCTCTCTCCTGCTGTTGTCATCCGAATGCAGAAGGGAGGTCTAGCGCTAAACGCTTCGTTTGGCAATAGTTTTTTATTTGGCAATATATTTTTTGTGTGGGAAGGGGATGCTGTGACAGGCGTAGTTGCAAACTGGATTGCTGTGTACCTTGGGCTTAAATCCAAAACGGATTGCCCGTCGTTCCGTATATAGCCCTCTCATCGGACATGAATTGCGAGGAGTGACGCCCGTGATTGGCGACTGAAAGATGCGTTCATTGCGGACCAACGTGGCAATCCACCTTCGGGCTACATAGAGCGAAACGAGGCCGCTTAAAACGTGCTTCCTTCATGCGCCGCGAATATGCATACGAAGACCGAAACAGCCACCGCAATGAAAAAGTTTTGAAAGAGGGAGGG
>JAWXUA010000237.1:0-2150 GCA_044433065.1 Pseudomonadota bacterium | reverse complement strand
CCCCATCCCCTTTCTAAACTTTTTATTTGCGTAGGAAGTTGGTGTCGTTGAATGCTCATTCGCGGCGCATGGGGAGAAGGGTATATCCCTAGCTAGACAATCATATATATTAGGAAAGATAACGCCTAGTTAGGTGGCTTCGATTTCCCATATGGATATCATGTTAAGGCGTTCCTGCTGGTTGCATGATTTAGAAAGTCGTAAGTCGAAGCCACATACTTCGTGCCCTCTTTATCTAAACAAAAATTTCCCCGTATGGCTCAGAATGCCATATGGAACACAGAACCCTCATCCACAAATAAAAAGTTTAGAAGGGATGAGGGGTCTGGCCTGCCCGAAGGGTCCGAAGGACAGCCGTTAGGCGAGTCTTAGAGCCTTACGGATGCAGAGAGCAACGCTGGGAAGGGAAGCCTTTTTAACGTTTTTCCTTCCCCCTAGCACAATCCACCCAAAAAAAGAGAACCACCATGGATATGAAAATTTGTTTGATGCCAGGCGACGGCATTGGCCCAGAGATCGTAGCACAGGCAACGAAGGTATTGGACGCAGTAGCAAAGAAGTTCGGTCATACCATAAGCTACACTGAAGCTTTGATTGGCGGCGCGGCCATTGATGCGCACAACAATCCTCTGCCAGAAGAAACCGTAGCGGCTTGCAAGGCCAGCGACGCTGTTTTGCTTGGTGCTGTTGGCGGTCCTAAGTGGGACAATATCCCTAGCGAAATCCGTCCTGAGCGTGGCCTTTTGGGTATCCGTAAGGCATTGGGTTTGTTCGCAAACTTGCGTCCTGCCACCTTGTTGCCTGAGCTTGCAGGTGCGTGCCTCTTGCGTCCAGACACTGCTGGTGCTGGCCTTGACCTCGTAGTTGTTCGTGAATTGACTGGCGACGTATACTTTGGTGAGCCAGCATACGTTAAAGAAATCGATGGTTTGCGCACTGGCGTAAGCACCATGATTTACGATGAGAACGAAGTCCGCCGCATTGCCAAAGTTGCTTTTGAACTGGCGCTCACTCGTGAAAAGAAGGTCTGCTCTGTGGACAAGGCCAACGTGCTCGCAACGTCCCGTTTGTGGCGCGAAGTGGTCATCGAAGTAAGCAAGGATTACCCAGATGTTGAGCTGACCCACATGTACGTGGACAACGCAGCTATGCAGCTCGTTCGCTGGCCTGCCCAGTTTGACGTTATCCTCACAGGCAACCTCTTCGGCGACATTCTCTCCGACGAAGCCGCAGTCATCACCGGTTCCATCGGTATGTTGCCATCCGCTTCTGTTGGTGCTGACGGCCCAGGTCTCTTCGAGCCTATCCACGGTTCTGCACCTGACATCGCTGGCCAAGACAAAGCCAACCCTATCGGTACCATCCTCTCCACAGCTATGATGCTTCGCCAAAGCTTCGGCATGGTTGCTGAAAGCGACGCCATCACCAACGCTGTACGCCTCGCTCTCCAAGAAGGTTTCCGCTCTGGCGATATCATGCAAGACGGCTGCACCCTCCTCGGTTGCACCGCCATGGGTGACTGCATCGCTGAACGTATTGGTTAGATTAGAAATTAGCTGGGGGAAAGGAGGAAACTTTTGGAAAAGTTTCCTCCTTCCCAGCGTTGCTCTCTGCATCCGTAAGGCTCGAAGACTCGCCTAACGGCTGTCCTTCGGACCCTTCGGGCAGGCCAGACCCCCCATCCTCCTTCAAAACTTTTTAGTTGCGATGGAAATACTCTCTTCGTGTGTCGTTCGCGGCGCATGGGGAGAGTTTTTTTTGTTGGTATGGTGATGGAAGAGGGAGAGGGATACGCTCGGCTTGCACATTGGTCTCGACGCCGCAAAACTCGCTGCGGTAAGGCCGTGGTAACGCCATGTTGGTTCTGACGCCGCAAGCTCGCTGCGCTCGCAGCAGCTACGAAATGGTACTCCCTCCGTCACTATCTAGTATCCGTAACACTCGCTTCGCTCGCTAACGGCTACTACGATAGCGCCACCTCCCTCCCAGAGGGAGGCTTTGGAGCCCAACGGCTTCACTTGTTCTCACGACATCATATTTTTGACGCGTAATTTTGCCTAGTGCGCCTTTTCTACCATACAAGGAGTGAGCCGCCAAACTACATTACTGGGGGCAAGCCTCTTATACCTCCCTCTTGAGGGAGGCTTTGG
>JAWXUA010000236.1:0-2159 GCA_044433065.1 Pseudomonadota bacterium | reverse complement strand
CCGCTTAAATTTATCCACAATAATGAGCCGAGAACCAAACTCTTTTTTTTGCATCCCATGACCGCCCCAACCCGCCATACCGGAGGCCGCAACCACGGTCTTGCCACAAGTTAAGAGTTCCTGCGTCAATAAAGCTTTGGTGCTTGCCAAGTCCACAGCCTCCACAACAAGAGAGCACGAAGCAAAAATGCTTTGTATATTCTCTGCATGCAAGTGTTGTGCTATAGCGTCAATCTGAATACTGTCTGATATTTCAAGCATTTGCTCTTTCAAAGCGTCCACTTTTAACTGGCCCAAATGCTGAGGAAAAAAATGTTGTCGATTTAAATTCGACGCATCAACAACATCATGGTCCACAAGCACAAAATGCCCCACACCACAGCGGGCGAGCATCATGGCACAGTTGGAACCAAGGCCCCCAGCTCCCGCAATGCCTATTTTGGCCTGCGAAAGTATATGCAATTGGTCCTGTGAAAAATAACGCGCGAGACCTTCAGTAAATATGCTTTTTTTCATACAATATTCATTTTGGCTACGCTTCAACAGGCTCCCAATCCTTAAAGATTGGTTGATAGCCCCGAGACTGGATAACAGCGACCATTTCATCTACTGAACGGTCATCAGAAATTTCAAACTGACTTGGGCCAGCTTCAGCAACTGCGGAACTATCTTCTATTATTTCAGATACCTGCACTGATGTACACGCGTCTTCATTCCCTGCCATAGTCGCAGCATTGGCATCCAAGTCACTTTGTTTAGCTGCTGCATGACCACCAACCGCCGTTGAGACACCTGCGGACATACGCGTCACACCAAGTCCAATCAAATTGTCGCGCAAAAACGCCGACTCACGGCTGGAAACTGTGATGCCTGCCATGGGCAAGTACAAGCGATACGCCGCAATAATCTGCACTAGCTCGCGATCAGAAACTACAGTCTTTGGCTGAAACTCGCCCGTATGCGGACGCATGCGCGGAACAGAGAAGCTAATGTCTGTAGCTGGATAGTGATGCAAAAGCCACGAACCATGCATGACCGTGAAAAAGGCATCGCGCCGCCATTCATCCAAACCAAGTAAAGCGCCTAAACCGATGGAGCGCATACCTCCTTGGCAGGCACGCTCAGGTGCATCAAGGCGATAAGCAAAGTTACGCTTTGGTCCAGCAGGATGCAAATAGGCATATAATTCAGGATTATACGTCTCTTGGAACATGGTAAATGACTCAACACCAGCTGCCACAAGTTCCGCGTATTCATCCGTATCCATGGAGTAGACTTCCACGCCAATGGAGGGAAAGTAGGGACGCAGAATACGCGCGGCATCAGCAATATATCGGACAGTGGAAACTCGAGGCGCGTCGCCCGTCAAGAGCAAAAGTTGGCGAAGCCCAGAAGAGGCTATGGCCTTACCTTCTTGTTCAATTTGAGCGGCTGTCAACTGCACTCTTTCAATGTCGTTCCGAGCATTAAATCCGCAGTAGCGACATTGATTTGTGCAGTGATTAGCGAGGTATAGCGGCGTAAAGAGTTGAACTGTTCGACCGAAATGACGCAAAGCAAGCCCTTGAGCCTTCGCGACCATTTCCTCGAGAAAAGGTAATGCCGCTGGTGACAAGAATGCCATCAAATCTGCTTCACTTGGCCTCCGAGAACGCAGTGCTCGGCGCACGTCATCTGCAGTTACACGCTCAATTGCCGTACTTATAGATGTAGCATCCCAATGCTTAAGGGCTTCAGAAAAACTCATAATATCGACCTATTGGCCCAAAAAACCAGTAAGTGGAGAAGACGCGTTCGCCTCACCAGTCACCTGACTTTCGCCTGCCACAGGACCTGCTTTTGCCAAATAAGCCAAACGTCCTGCGCGCACAGCTTGGCCAAAGGCTGTTGCCATGGCAATAGGATCCCCTGCGGAAGCGATGGCAGTGTTCACAAGGCAAGCGGCAGCGCCCATTTCCATGGCTTCACAAGCTTCAGATGGACGCCCAATCCCTGCATCAACAATGATTGGTAAATCCATTTCTTCGATGAGAATGCCAACCATTTCTTTTGTGCGCAAGCCACGATTGGTGCCAATAGGCGCACCAAGGGGCATGATGGCCGCCGCACCTGCACTTGCCAAATCGCGCGCTACGTACAAATCTGGATTCATATATTGA
>JAWXUA010000235.1:0-2317 GCA_044433065.1 Pseudomonadota bacterium | reverse complement strand
GTCGCCGTAGATGGAGTTGGATAGGGAGGCGTCGAACGTAAAAGCTCCTGTATAGCCTAGATCGTAAGTTCTGGGAGTATAGCCAGCTTCATATCCAGAAGGAAGTTTAGAAAATGCTCCTGAAGGTACGCCATGGTAGTTCCAAGATTGAGATATGTATTGAATCGATCCCTCAATATTCGGCAGCCCAGCAGCATTATATGCGCCTGCCGTACCATCACTAGTGCTCGACCAGCCGCGCAAAAAATAGCCGCCCAACTTGGGTAAGTACAGCCCCGTCTCGCCGTACAGCGTGAAATAGCTGGGATAATACGTTGACGAGGAGCTCTGTGTTAGTAGCCGCCCAGCAACATAGGCATCATAAAGTTCAGGGTAGTCCTCAAACAGCACCAGCGTACCAACAGCTAGCATGTATCCCGTAGGCATGACACTGGATGCCATAAAGTGAGGCGCACCCACACGCGATAGGCGGTAGGCCTCAGCTGCCTCACCTGTCTCAGCTGCCCTACCATCCACAACTTCCTTCACGAGTGCTGGTGTCATGGCGGTGGAGTCATCCACACCAGCGAGAGCGAGGGCAGATGTGGCGAGTTTGAGGATACCAGCTGAAGAGGTCGTGGCCGTGGGGGTTAGTTTTTGCCAGTAGCTCGTAGCAGTGACAGGACTTTGCGCCCCCACCCCCACACTACTAGGGCCGCTGGCAAGCAGGCTTTTGTAAAAATCACCGCCGCTTTGGACAAGCGCGTTGACTCCATAGTCTTGCTCTTCACTCCAAGCGAACACGCCGCCTTGCTGTGCGAACATGGCGAACTGCGAAAGCGTGTAAAACATACCGTTGAAGTCTAAGCGGCTAGGCGCAACGCCGCCTGCGACCGATGGCAGGCTATTAATCGTATTAAAGCCTTCGGGCCATGAGGCCAGCCCATTAGTGGTGGACGTATCCGAAATGTCGTTTTTATCGCCGTTGGCCGCAAAAGGTTGAGGAATAAAATCGGGTTGTTCTTGTAGTGGCATACCTTTTCCTTATATTGTAGGCTGTTGCATGATTATATTGTTGTCATTTTTGTATTCTCATGCAGGTTGGCCTAGGTATATGGCTACCGGCTGGTTTGTGGACAGAGGCATGACCGTTGTAGAGTTGCCGTAGATGGAGTTGGATAGGGAGGCGTCGAACGTATTAGGATAACGAGTTCTGCTAGCGGTAGAAGCAACGATACCCGAAATCGTCTCTGTTGTACTAGTATCGATCCTCATTGCGCCTGACCATGTCCCTCTGCTGTCTGCCTCAAATATAAATACACCCTCAATATTCGGCAAGCCAGCAGCATTATATCCGCCTGCCGTACCATCACTAGTGCTCGTCCAGCCGCGTAAAAAATGGCCGCCCAACTTAGGTAAGTACAGCCCAGTCTCGCCGTACAGCGTGAAATAGCTGGGATGATAGGTTGACGAGGAGCTCTGTGTTAGTAGCCGCCCAGCAACATAGGCATCATAGAGCTCAGGGTAGTCCTCAAACAGCACCAGCGTACCGGCAGCTAGCATGTATCCCGTAGGCATGACACTGGATGCCATAAAGTGAGGCGCACCAACGCGCGATAGGCGGTAGGCCTCAGCTGCCTCAGAAACACGGGAGGCATCCACAACTGCCTTCACGAGTGCTGGTGTCATGGCGGTGGAGTCATCCACACCAGCGAGAGCGAGGGCAGATGTGGCGAGTTTGAGGATACCAGCTAAAGAGGTCGTGGCCGATGGCACGGTTGCTGTGCCGCTTGCGTCAATGGCAAGACTTGCACTGCCCTTGATGAGGCCTAAGACTGTGGTTGTGGCCGTGGGGGTTAGTTTTTGCCAGTAGCTCGTAGCAGTGACAGGACTTTGCGCCCCCACCCCCACACTACTAGGGCCGCTGGCAAGCAGGCTTTTGTAAAAATCACCGCCGCTTTGGACAAGCGCGTTGACTCCATAGTCTTGCTCTTCACTCCAAGCGAACACGCCGCCTTGCTGTGCGAACATGGCGAACTGCGAAAGCGTGTAAAACATACCGTTGAAGTCTAAGCGGCTAGGCGCAACGCCGCCTGCGGCCAATGGCGTGCTATTAATTGTATTAAAGCCTTCGGGCCATGAGGCCAGGCCATTAGTGGTGGACGTATCCGAAATATTGTTTTTATCGCCGTTATCCGCAAAAGGCTGAGGAATAAAGTCGGGTTGTTCTTGTAGTGGCATACCTTTTCCTTTATATTGTAGGCTGTTACATGATTATATTGTAAGTTCTTTAACATCGTAGACATTGAAAACACCTTGACCAAAGGGATGCATTCCC
>JAWXUA010000234.1:0-2328 GCA_044433065.1 Pseudomonadota bacterium | reverse complement strand
AAGCCCTGCAATCCACATGGATAACAGGGTTTTTTCTTTGTCTTCAGGCATATCCCGCGCTGTACGCGATTGTGGGTACGTCGCTGCCTAATTACAAAGGCATGTTTCTACGAGGATATGGTAGCCGTACTAACTATCAGCAAAATGGCACAGAGAACGGCTATTCGACTACCACCCATGCTAGCGGTAGTTTGGGGGCAGTGCAGGGGGATGCCATCAGGAATATTGAGGGATATTATACGCAGTCTTCGAATGCTAGCCATCAAATGTTTGCTGAGCCTGTTACAGCATCAGGAGCATATTATCAAAGTTCATACGAAACTACTTATTATGCATCTGAAAGTTCTAAGTATTATGGCTCAATGCCAAATGAAATAGGAATAGACGCTTCACGTGTTGTTCCAACTGCCACTGAAAACCGTCCAGTGAACATAGCAGTTAACTACCTCATCAAGGCCTACTAAAAAAGGCTTGCCAGCCAGCGAAATAGGCACTACATAAAAAGGGAGCCGTAGCTCTGCTCGAACAGAACCACGGCTAGCACGGTGCGTGAGCACCCCCTTTGTTTTACGGCTACCAGTTGTCGATTTCTTTAAGCCCTGTACCAGTGTCCGCTGATACAGGGCTGCTTTTATTTAGTAAGCCTTAGTGGCTACAAGCAGGACAAGCATCAGTGTAATGAATACGAGCAAAAATAGTCGCTTCATGGCTGATACCTCCCTTCCCTGACGGGTTATGCACCGTGCTGATGCGCGGAAGGTAGCCACACAGAATATATAGCCGTGATATGGTTGATAAGCAAGGTATTTACGGCATAACCTGAAAAAATTGCTAGAATTTTTTGAGTTTTGTATTTGAAATAATTGTAATATCTGGAATGGCTTCGATAGCTGCGCGTCGCTGTGACTCCTGGACGTGCTGATAGGTTTTAAGTATCATAGTCACGTCTTGATGCCCCATAATATCGGCTAAAGCTTTGATATCCGCGCCATTGGCAAGGGCATACGTCGCAAAAGCATGGCGCAAATCGTAGGGCCTAATCCGTCGTGAAATCCCCACTTTTTTGAGGGCTGAATGCCATGCTTGAGATATAGACTTGACGGGCTTTGTACCCCAATGAATAAGCCACGGCATATTTTTAGGGCTGTCTTCGGCTTGCCATTTTTCTAGAATGGGCATGAAAGAGCTGCGGATGGGCACGTCCCGATATGATTTATCCCGATTTTTCTGTGCAGACCAGATGCGAATAATGCCTAATTGTAGGTCTACGTCTTCCCATCGGATGCGGAAAAGTTCAGAAGGGCCTACGCGTGCTCCAGTCCATATTCCAAGCAAGATACATCGTGCTACGTGCGGCGCGGCCACTTGCAAAATCCTATGTGCCTCTGTAGGTGTTGGCGGCGCAAAACGTTGCGCATAGCCTTTTGATAGGCGTAAATCTTTCAATGGGTTGTGTGGCAAAAGTGAACACTCTACAGCCCAGCGTAGTGCGGATTTTAGGATACACAGACGGCGATTAATTGTGAGCTGGGAAAGTCCGCGTTCGCGCTCTTGATAGATATATGCATGGACGACGGAGTTTTCTAAAAAGATAGCTTGGCGTCGTCCAAAGGCGTTCAGAATATGCTTCGCATGGTAGGCTGTTTGTTGCTTTGCCGTCGGTGTGCTCGATAGGGTTGAAAGATATTGCCTGATAATCTGCTCAACAAAGAGCTTAGGTTCTTTGATTTTTGGGCTTTGTTTGTGCTTTCTAAGCTTACTTTTTATGGACAATTCAAAAGCTTTTGCCTCTTGCTCGGTCTCAAACGAAATGCTTTTTTGCCTATCTGTAATGGCTTCACGCCAGTACACCATCCACGGTTTTTTTCTTCCTTCACGATATGAAATTCCCATAGCTCCTCCCTGTTTTTTAGGGGTGAGGAACTATGGGAATTTTTGAAGGTTGGCAAGGAAGGCTTTAGTAGGCCTTTATAAGGTAGTTTACGGTGTACGATTTTGGTTGCACCGTGGTGGAATTGCCGTAGATGGAGTTGGATTTCGAGGCGTCAAAGGCCTGAGCGTTACGAGTGTGGGTCGTAACAGAGGAATTAATAGACGTAATAGTCTGTAATGTGCCAGTATTGCTACTCATTGCGCCTAACCATGTCCCTTTAGTTCCTGCCTCAAACATAAATTCACCCTCAATATTCGGCAGCCCTGCTGCTTTATAGCTCCGCACCGTACCGCTGGCCCCCTCTAAAAATCTTCCTGCCAGACTGGGTAACGTTGTACCCACAATCGCGTACAGCGCGGGATATGCGCAAAGCCAAGAAAAAAGACCTGTTATCA
>JAWXUA010000233.1:0-2351 GCA_044433065.1 Pseudomonadota bacterium | reverse complement strand
TATATTTAATTCTGGGGGAAGGGGAAACTTTCCGCACCGTGCGGTAAGCAAAACACCAGATGATGATGGAATATGCTTTGATGGACTCAAAAAGACCTAGCCAAATTCATGCGGCCGCGCCATATATGCAACACCAAAGGGCTGCGGTCAAGGCGTATTCGCATGGGGATAGTGTGCTTTTTATTTAATTATTTAGTTATTTCAATAAGTTGAAAATTTTTCATTTTTAGGCTTTTCGGGAAGGGCGTAAGAGGTTATAGTCCGTAAGTTTGGGACGCGCTTTGCCCATTTTGTACTGAAAAAGTGGACTTTGTGGCCTTGATTTTGGCCACTTGGGCGCGTTAAACTTCACCTTGAATTTGAGCAGGTTGGCTTTTTTATGGCGATAAATCCTGTGATTTATGGTATTATACCAGCACGTTATGCTTCTTCGCGCTTTGAAGGCAAGCCACTTGCTGATATTTTGGGCAAGCCCATGTTTTGGCATGTCTACCAAAGGGCTAAGCTTTGCGCAGCGTTCTGTGAAGTGGTGCTTGCCACCGACGATGAACGCATTGCCGCGGCCGCAGAAGCTCTTGGTGTGCCGTGTGTCATGACGGCTAGCGACCATGTCAGTGGCACGGACCGCGTCTTTGAAGCGGCGTGCAAGCTTGGTGTGGCGGCGGATGCCATTGTGGTGAATATTCAAGGGGATGAACCGGCCCTTGATCCGCGCATGCTCGACCAGCTCGTGGAGCCTTTCGCCCATGATGCGCACCTGCAAACGGCAACCCTTGCCCAGACGCTCACCGTGGACGAAGCAGCATCGCCCGACAGGGTCAAGGTTGTTACAGCGGCCAATGGCGACGCTTTGTATTTTTCGCGTTCCATGATTCCGTATGTGCGTGGCGGGCAAACAGTATCTGGCTCCTTGCCAGAGAATGCTACGCAACCTATATATTGGGGGCATATCGGTTTATACGCCTTCCGTATGGCCGCATTAGAAAAATTTACTAAGCTTGCACCTTCGCGTCTTGAACAACTTGAATGCTTAGAGCAACTTAGATTACTTGAAAATGGCATAACAATGCGAGTTGTCCCCACAGAATACCGTACTCACGGCGTGGATCGACCCGAAGATATTACATATATTATTAATCTGCTCATGGAGAATGACCGATGAAAGCATGGTTGGCCCTTGAAGATGGTTTCGTATTAGAAGGGCAATCCTTCACCGGCGCTGGTGAAACAGGTGGCGAGGCCATCTTCAACACCGGCATGACGGGCTATCAAGAAATCCTTACCGACCCCTCCTACGCTGGCCAAATGGTCTGCATGACCTATCCTTTGATAGGCAATTACGGCATCACCCGTGAGGACATGGAGTCTGGCAAGGTTCACGTTGAAGCCCTCATCGTGAAGGAATGCTGCAAAGTGCCCTCTAACTGGCGCGCTGAATGTTCCCTGCCTGAATACCTCAAGGCCAATGGCGTCATGGGTATCGAAGGCATCGACACCCGTGCCCTCACCCGCCACTTGCGCCTCAACGGTGCCATGCGCGGCATCATCTCCACGGAAGTCAGCGATCCTGCTGAGCTCGTAGCACGCGCCAAAGCCATCCCATCCATGGAAGGCCAAAATCTCGTGACCCGTGTGGCTCCAACCCAGCCTTACCGCTGGATTGACAACGCACCACAAACCGTTGACCTCGCCCAAAAAGACGCTATCTGGTCCGGCTGTGGTCCTCGCGTTGTGGTCTTTGACTTCGGCATCAAATGGAATATCGTGCGCTTGCTCGTGGCCCAAGGTTTTGACGTCCTCGTTGTACCGCCAACCTTCACAGCAGCTGAAGTTGACGCCATCGCACCTGACGCCATCTTCCTCTCCAATGGCCCTGGTGACCCTGCGACCCTTCAGTCCGAAATCGCAACCATCGCCATCCTTGCCGACAAGTACCCTCTCGCCGGCATCTGCCTTGGCCATCAGCTCCTTGGTCATGCCCTCGGTGGCAAGACCCACAAGCTCAAGTTCGGTCACCACGGCTGTAACCACCCAGTCAAAGACCTTACCACAGGCCGCATCGAAGTCTCTTCCCAAAATCACGGTTTCTGTGTGGATATCGATAGCCTCGAAGACATCGAAGTCACCCACATCAACCTCAATGACAATACCCTCGAAGGCTTCGCGCACAAGTCAAAGCCTATCATCGCAGTGCAACACCACCCAGAAGCAAGCCCCGGTCCTAACGACAGCCGCTACTTCTTCGCTCGTTTCCGCGAACTGGTGCGCACCGCTACTGGTAAGTAGGTTTATTTAGTAAATAACTGGGGGAAGGGAAAACTTTCTGAAGAAAGTTTTCCCTTCCCCCAGAC
>JAWXUA010000232.1:0-2373 GCA_044433065.1 Pseudomonadota bacterium | reverse complement strand
GGGGGAAGGGGAAAACCTTTCCAAAGGTTTTCCCCTTCCCCCAGTTTCCCATTTCCAAAAAAAGAGAACACCATGGACACGCGAAATATTTGGCCTCATAAAGATTTGTTGGACGTGGACCAATTGACTCAAGAGCAGCTGTTCCACCTTTTGGACACGGCGGCGCAATTTCATGATATTAACCGGAGACCAGTGAAGAAGGTTCCGACCTTGAAGGGCAAGAGTGTTATCCTGTTCTTTGCGGAACCGAGCACACGGACCAAAACGTCCTTTGACGTGGCAGGTAAGCGGCTGAGCGCGGATACCTTTTCTTTGGCCAAGAGTGGTTCGAGCTTGCAAAAGGGCGAGAGCCTGAAAGATACAGTGTGGACCCTTCAGGCTATGGCACCAGACGTCATTGTCATGCGCCATGCGGCTAGCGGCGCAGCCAAATTCATTGCAGAGCGGTTGAATTGCGCTGTAGTCAATGCTGGCGATGGCTGGCATGCCCACCCAACACAAGCATTGCTCGACTGCTATACGCTGCGCAATGCGTGGGACAATCGCTTCGAAGGCCGGACTTTGTGCATTTTGGGCGACATTGCCCATAGCCGTGTGGCCCGTTCCAATGTGCATTTGCTGAATTCTCTTGGCGTTAAGGTGCGCCTGTGCGCCCCAAGAACGCTGTTGCCAGCTGGCGTGCATAATTGGCCTGTGGAAGTCTTTACCGACCTGAATGCGGCGGTGGAAGGCGTTGATGGAGTCATGTGCTTGCGCTTGCAATTGGAACGTCAACAGGCTGGTCTTTTGCCAGATTTGCGTGAATATTCAGCGCGTTACTGTCTTGGTTTACAGCATCTGGCCATGGCACAAGAGGGCGCAAAAGTCTTGCACCCAGGTCCCATGAACCGCGGCCTTGAAATTTCTTCTGACCTTGCGGACAGCATCAATAGCTCGGTCTTGGACCAAGTCGAAGCTGGTGTTGCCACGCGTATGGCCGTTCTCTTTTTACTTGCGACGCGTCAAGACTCGTCTAATTAAGGCAGGGTACAATCATGGCAAAGCTTTTTGTTGAAAATGCGCGTTATCTCGGTGAATTAGTTGACGTTTTGGTAGAAGATGGTTGCGTGGTCAAGATGGCTGCCCATGGCGAAATTGAAAAGGGTGAAGCGGAAACCTTTGATGCACAAGGTTTGCTGCTGTTCCCAAGCTTCTTTGACTGCCACGTCCACCTTCGCGAACCAGGCTACGAATATAAGGAAGATATCGCTTCGGGCTTGACCGCGGCAGCCCACGGCGGCTTTGGTGGCGTCATGTGCATGGCCAATACGAAGCCCGTCAACGACGATGCTACGGTGACACGTTTCATCATTGAAACGGGCCTGAAGCATTGGCCACATGGGCCATTTGTCTACCCTGTAGGCGCAGCGACCATAGGACTTAAAGGCGTTGAGCTTGCGCCTATGGCTGAGCTTGCTGAAGCTGGCTGTGTGGCTTTCTCCAATGATGGCGCACCAGTACCGAATACAGAGATTTTTCGTCGAGCCATGGAATACGCGTCGGACTTTGACCGTGTGCTCATCGACCACTGCGAAGATCCCTACCTTGCCAAGGGTGCCCACATGAATGAAGGCGTGACCAGCGGTCGCATCGGCATCAAAGGGCAACCAGATGTGGGTGAAGCTTTGCATGTGGCACGCGATATCATGCTTGCGGATTATCTTGGCTTGCCTGTGCACCTTGCGCATATTTCGTGCCGCCGTTCTGTAGAGCATATCGCATGGGCTAAAGAGCGCGGCATCCCTGTGACCGCTGAAACATGCCCACATTATCTCTTACTCGACGAGAGCATCTTGGAAGGCTACGACGCCAACTGCAAGGTCAATCCTCCACTCCGTACCCCAGATGATGTGCAAGCCATGCGCGAAGCTGTGGCTAACGGCACCATCGACATGTTCGTCACCGACCACGCACCTCACGCCGCCCACGAAAAGGAAACGCCCCTCGATGAAGCCCCTAATGGTTTCACAGGTCTTGACCTTGCCGTGTCTCTCACTTGGGGTTTTGTGCGCGACGGACTCATCTCCGAGGCTGACTTCATCCGTATGTGGAATACAGCCCCAGCGGCCGTCTTCAATCTGCCGCACAATACCTTCAACGTCGGTGATCGTGCGGACTTCTTCCTCTTTGATCCAGAAGAAAAGTGGGTGGCTGGTCGCGAAACCATGCAATCCAAAAGCCTCAATACGCCATTTTTAGGCTCCGAAATGATTGGCCGCGTCAAGCACCACTGGATGCACGGCGTTAAGATTGTTTAGGTAGCTGGGGGAGGGGAAAGGAAACTTTTGAAAAAGTTTCCTTTCCCCTCCCCACGTTGCTCTCTGCATCCGTAAG
>JAWXUA010000231.1:0-2471 GCA_044433065.1 Pseudomonadota bacterium | reverse complement strand
GGGTCTGGGGGAGGGAGAAAACTTTTTCAAAAGTTTCCTTCCTCCCCCAGTTACTCATAAACTACAAAACAACCTCGTCAGGATATAAGACTTCGTAGCTACGTTTGTAGTCTTGGAAGCGACCTTCACGAATAGCCTTGCGTGCGCCGCGCACGAGGTCAAGGAAGTAGGTCAGGTTGTGGATGGAATTGAGGCGGAAGGATAGGAGTTCCTTGGAGACGTAGAGATGACGCAGATATGCGCGCGAGAAATTGCGGCATGTGTAGCATGAGCACTGCGGATCCAGCGGTCCGTCGTCCTCGGCGAACTCACGGCGTTTGATATTGATTTTGCCGTTGGATGTGTAGAGCGTGCCGTTGCGCGCATTACGTGTTGGTAGGACACAGTCAAACATGTCGATGCCAGCGTTGATGCCGTTGATGATGTCAAGCGGCGTGCCTACACCCATGAGGTAGCGCGGCTTGTCGACAGGGAGCTGCGGCGCAGAGTGATAGAGCAAGTCCATCATGTCTGGCTTGGGCTCGCCAACGGACAGGCCGCCAAGGGCAAAGCCATCGAAGTCCATGTCGGTGAGCTGCTGAATGGAGCGCGTGCGTAAATCCTTGTGGAAACCGCCTTGGGCAATGGCGAAAAGCAGGTTGCCAGCCGTGCCAGCAGGGTAGGCTTCGCGGCAACGGCGAGCCCAACGGGTGGTCAGCTCAAGAGACTTTTCGGTGTAGGCGCGGTCCGCACCAAAGGGTACGCATTCGTCGAGCACCATCATGATGTCAGAATTCAAATTGCGTTGAATGGAGACCACTTTTTCTGGCGTGAAGAGGTGCTTGGAGCCGTCGATATGCGAGCGGAATTCCACACCTTGTTCATTAATTTTACGCAAACCACTGAGGCTGAAGACTTGAAAGCCGCCGCTGTCTGTGAGGATTGGCTTACGCCATGAATTGAACTCGTGTAGACCACCGCGTCGGGCTACAAGCTCGTCCCCTGGGCGGAGGTATAGGTGGTAGGTATTGCCGAGAATGATTTCAGCACCCATGGCGTCGAGGTCGTCGGGCGCAATGGCCTTGACGCTCCCAACCGTGCCAACGGGCATGAAGATGGGGGTTTGGATGAGGCCGTGGGCTGTTTGCAATGAACCAGTACGAGCCGCGCCGTCAGTTGCGGCTATGGTGAAGGTGCCAGCCTTTGGGGTTGGCGTGGTATTTTGTGTATTTTCTTGTGTCATGGGGGTGTTATAGCGAGTCTTGTGGGCTTTGAAAAGGGGTAGAGGTGGGTGGATATTTTTTGAAAGTCTTATAGGAACGTTTTGTATGATATGGAAAAAATTTCAGATAAACGCATAGCCATTGCCTTAGAAATTGGACGTTTACCGTTTTCCATTTCCGAAATAGAATTTTGTGTTGTTTGTAGCTTTTGGGCTAGTTCTGCTTGCGTCCACTCCATTTTTCCTCGAAAACCACGCAAAGCCATAGCAGGCGATGCGTTGAAAAAAACATCGTCGGCGTCAATAAGCTCTTCGTTTTGTTCGTTGAACTGATGAACAGTGAGGCCCGCAAGGGGGAGCATCGTTGTTATAGCTGCAAGAACAGCTTGGGCATTGGCAGATGGAATTGATAGGGTGATATCTGTGTGGCCATTGTGGCAGGGAAGCATTCGTACTTCTGCATGCATAGTCTTTTCTCTTATGTAAATAGTTTATAGTTTACGCTACCATGTGGTCCAACATAGCGAATTTCTATAATATGTACTTCTGTATCGGTTACTTTCCACACAACGACATAACGAGGGCGACCGCTGTTTAAGTGACAGTGGTGTACATTTTTAGCGCCAACAATAAGACTATAATTGCGCCAACTTGTTTGTTCAGGGCCTTTGTCTTCAAGGTCAAGGCGTAGCGCGTAAAGCCGACTTTGCATGTCCGCAGGAAGTTTGCGAAATTGCTTCGCGGCTTTTGATGAGAATTTAACTTCCCACTGCTGTTTGTCATGTATATGTGTCATGAATAAAATATACCAAAAATATGTATATTGTCAAACTTAATATACCAAAGTTTGGCTTAATCTTCCGTCAACTGCAAGAAGAGCAGTTCATCCAAAACCCTCAAAATCTCCACATACAAGCCACCACTTTCCATGTGCCCACCAAACAACGCTTCACGCTGTTCCGTCAAAATGCGTAATGAAACCATGTCGGGTAAGCTCTTGGCTAAGGTCATGGCAAGGCGTTCAGCAAGCAAATAGCCTGTGACGCCCTTATGGAAAATATTGAAATAATGTAAGAACTTTTCGCGGTGCGCACACCAGAAAGCAATGGCTGCAGCGTTTGGCGGCGTGCTTGCAACGCTGACCATGGCCGCATGCAGATTGTTCAGATTGCCACCAGCTATGCCCGTGCGCCAACCAATGAGCCAAGCGTTGCGGCGGAATAATAAACTGTGCTCCATGCCTGTACGCATGATGCCAGCCATGCAACAT
>JAWXUA010000230.1:0-2573 GCA_044433065.1 Pseudomonadota bacterium | reverse complement strand
AGCAAGAAAAGTCTGACATTCTACGCGACAAACGTAAGCCTCCAAACAGCTGCATCTTGTAAAAGCTATTTTTAATGCCATACTCCTTCCTCAAAAAGGAGTTGCTATGATCAAAAGTAAGCGTGGTAGGTACTGGAAAAAGCATTTTGAGGCATGGCGAGCAAGCGGTCTTAGCCAAGCAGAGTACGCACGGCAGAATGGAATAAGGTCAGGGGCATTGAGCTATTGGAATCAAAGGTTTAGCCATCCAAAGCCGAAGGCAGTAGAAACCATAGAAATAGTTCCAGTGCCTTTAGAAAATATGGTCGCGCACACACCATTGTCGGTAAACCCCATAAAGCTTTGTGTCGGCAAATATCATCTTGAAATTGAAGTTGGCTTTTGCAAGCAAACGCTCCGCGAGCTTCTGTCCGTTCTGGAGGGATGATGCTCGACAGCCATAATTCTCCAGAAGTTTTTATCGTGTTGGGTAGCACGGACATGCGCAAAGCCATCAACGGGCTTTCGACCATGGTGTTTGATTCTCTAGAAAAGGACCCTTTTAGTGGCAGCTATTTTGTATTTTGCAGCGCAAACCGTAGGCAAATTAAAATACTATACTACGACAGAAACGGCTTCTGTCTTTGGCAAAAGCGCCTTGAAAAAGGATATTTTATTTGGCCAGAAAACCCTCAAGAAGTGCTTGGCATAAGCTATCGAGAGCTTCGCTGGTTGCTCGATGGTCTTAATCCTACTACTCTCAAAGGGCATCCGTCTCTGGAGTTTAAAAATCTTTTTTAGTATCAGTAATGTCTTGTATTTCATAACTTTTTTTGCTATAAAAGTCTCATGAATACAACAACTTCACATGCAGAACTAGGTCAGCTTCAAGCCCGTATTGCGGAGCTTGAGGTCTTGCTTCGTGTTCAGGATGAGATGTATCAAAAGCAGATAGAAGAGCAAGCTCACATGCTCGAAAAGCGTGATGAGCAGATTGAAACGCTTTCGGAGCAAGTGCGCCTTTTGAAGGCTTTGGAATATGCAAGGCGCTCTGAAAAGCAAAGAAAGTTGCCTTCAAATGAGCTTCAGCTGTCCTTGCTTTTTAATGAAGCAGAGCATGGAACTCCCGCAGAGCAAGAATCATCTGAAGGGCAGGAGCCTTCTGAGGCTGAAGTAATTGAAGTACCTGCTCATACTCGCGCTAAGCGTGGACGTAAACCTCTTCCTGAGAACTTGCCACGGGTTGAAATCATTCACGATATTCCCGAGGAAGACAAAATCTGTGCGTGTGGCTGCCAACGGAAACGTATCGGGGAAGTGGCGAGTGAAAAGCTCTCCATCATTCCACAGCAAATCAAGGTTGAGCGCCATATTCGCCCCAAATATGCTTGCCCTAAATGTGAAGGCACTGCAGAAGATGACAAGCCTACTGTAAAAATTGCGCCTATGCCACCGCAGTTCATCAAGCAAGGCATCGTCACTCCAGGGCTTTTGGCATATATTCTGATGAATAAATTTTGTGATGCCTTACCTTTTTATCGCCAAACTCGCATTTTTGAACGTTTTGGCGTTGAAATCTCCGATTCCACCATGTCGAGCTGGACGATTCAGGCGGCAGAGAGGTGTGAGCCCCTGATAAATCTCTACCTTGCTAAGCTTCGTGCAGGTGAAATCATCAATATGGATGAGACCACGGTGCAAGTTCTCAGGGAGAGTGACCGAGAAAATACAACAAAATCATATATGTGGGTCGCCCGTGGAGGGCTTCCAAATAAGCCTGTACTTTTGTACCATTATGAGCCTAGCCGAGCTTCGAGGGTTGCCCAAGAGCTTCTTGGCGATTTTAAGGGCTTTTTACAAACCGATGGCTATGGTGGGTACAACGCTTTAGGTCGCTCTGAAGGCATCACGCACGTGGGTTGCCTCGCACACGTGCGCCGAAAATTTATGGATGTTACCAAGGCAACGACCAAAAAGAAAGCTGGTGTTGCGAGCACTGTCATCGACCTTATTGGCAAAATTTATCACGTCGAAAAAGTGGCGAAAGATAAGAAATTCACTCCAGAAGAAATTTTGAAAATGCGCGAGGAAAGGGTTAAACCTTTGTTTGCAAAGATTAAAGATATCCTCGATACGGCGTCGGCCCCGCCAAGTTCAACGCTGGGCAAAGCCGTGACGTACGCCCTTGGGCAATGGTCTCGTGTCGAAGCATATCTCCAGAATCCTCGCCTTAGTCCAGATAATAATATTGTGGAAAATGCCATACGCCCCTTTGCCGTGGGCAGAAAGAACTGGCTCTTTTCGGGCTCTCCGCGTGGGGCAAAATCTAGTGCCGCGCTTTACTCTATGATTGAAACGGCCAAAGCCAACGATGTTGACCCATACCAGTATCTCCTCTACGTTTTTGAAGGCGTGACGCTAGCAAAAACTGAGGCTGACTGGGAAAAGTTGTTCCCATGGAATATGCCTAAAGAATAGGCTTTAACGAAAGAAGAGCTTAATGCCGTGATACCAACTTATAGGTACCACGGCATTTGTTTTTGAAAAGGTGCAGTTAATTGGAGGCTTACACAAAATAGGCCTATAATTGCGTA
>JAWXUA010000229.1:0-2595 GCA_044433065.1 Pseudomonadota bacterium | reverse complement strand
ATGGTCTGCCTTGCAATAATGGGAGTGGCTAGTCTTAAAGCCTCCCTCTTGAGGGAGGCATAAGAGCCAGCGGCATCACTTGTTTCTTATTATATCACAAGTCTTAGCGCGAAGATTGTCATGGTGTGCCTTGTAATAATGGGAGTGGCTAGTCTTAAAGCCTCCCTCTTGAGGGAGGTGGCGAGCGCAGCGAGACGGAGGGAGTATGCCTTTTGCCTTACTCTTCTGCCTTTTGTCTTACACTCTTGCCTTACTCTTCTATCTTCCACTCTTACTCTTCTGCCCCCAACTAACCCCACAGGGCCATGGGTGATGTGAAGCGATTTTGCACCTCTGGGGCCTTGGTCTGTACACCCTGAGTACCATCCCTACCAGCCGTACCCAGTGTATACTGGCCAGCCTGTGGAGTTTGCGCCGTTTGCACAGGTTCAGCGGCCATCTTCTGGATTTCCTTCATGAGGTATTCAGCTGAAGCAACACACTCTTTGATACTATTTTCAAAGTCATAGAGCGTCATACATTCTGTTGCAAAACGGCCAGAAAGCCAGAAATATTGGCTCTCCTTATTCATGCCCAAGCGGAAGCCAGCAGGCAGATTTGCCATCATATTCTGCTCACCAATGAAGTAAAGCAGTCTTTCTATATTATTATCGCTGATAATCTGGGTACTGGCTAAGGGCACATAGAGAAAGAAATCGTCTGTACTATTAGCCCCGATGGACATATTGGGCCTTGGATTTGGGGAGGCCACCATGTGCACAATGCAGTCGTCGTTCATAACTGCACGGCTCAAGCCATCCTTATTCAACAGCGGCAAAGAAAATGCTGTGGAACTTTGTATCCAAACTTGTACGCGTTCAAAACTTGTGGCCATGATATGTCTCCTCTAATTATGTTGGCTCGGAACCGCAAAAGTTCTTGTTGTAACGCGTTGAGACTCTGTTTGCTTCTGCGCAAATCCAAGGTCAAAGCCGAGACTATGGCCCTCATCAGAAGAGGTGATGCTTATGCTTGCAATCTGGTAATTGCTGGCATCATTGATGATAGCGTGGATGGGCCTTGCGCTTACTGATGTGGACAGAGCTGCTTTTGTGAGATTATAGTGCGCTTCAATAGTCACAGTGCCCGTAGGATAGGCAGACAAAAAGGACTGTATTTCTCGAGCTATATCAGGTGGAATACTGTGCGCTGAACAGAATTGCTCGAAATCTTCACTGCTTCCACTGTCTATGGAAACGCCAGTAACAGTTTCTGCGGATATGAGCGACGTTCCTGCTGCATTGGTGACAACCTTACTTGTATGCGTGGACAGGGCTTCATACTCAAGAAATGCATTGTCGCGTCCGCTTTCTACACTGGCAGAACCATCTTCTATATGAGAACCCATGGGCACATCTGTGCTGCCTTCAATGCTAGCCTCAATGCTCACAGCAGCTTCACGCTTGACCGATGACGTGCTTGTAGTGGTCAGCGCATCGCCAGATACGGACTTACTGTACTGCACCTTGCCAGAAATGGACGCGCTGGCACCGAGAGCTACGCTGCATACGCCAACTTCTTGCTCAACCCCAAGACCTACGGAAACAGAACCGCCGATGCTGAACGAGTTGCCAAGGTGTACTTGGGACGCGAGCCTAATATCCTCACGTTTAGCGGCATTGCTCAAGAAAAGGCTTGCAAATTGGGCGCAAGCTTCCTTGGTGTCAAACTCAAGAACAAGCCCCTTTTCAATGCCACCTTCCATGCCAGCCGTAAGAGTCAAGAGCTCCGCAGCGGAAGCACTGGCTTCAAGACCTGCTAAATAACCACGGCTGATGCTCATGCCATATTTCTCGCCTTGGCCATCCTCATTACTGTGCCACAAGGTGACACCGTCCTGCTCGCCAACCTTAATACTTGCGGACAGCTCTACAGCACCAATGGTGCCACCTACTGAGGCTGTGACTGATGCTGTGTGGTCCATAGAAAAGGCTGTGTTAACAGGCAATTCCTCAAGCACTTTCATGGTATTTTGCTGTATTCTATCGATTTCCACAAAGGATTTCATGGCTTCAGGGGCCGTGGCAAGACGTTTTGCATCACTGTGCATGGTATATGCTGTGAGGATGCGCTCACCCATGTTGTCGAAGGCTTGGGAGAAAATATTGCTACTGTTGTGCTCAGCTATAATCCCCTTAGCAGCCAGCGCACTTTCTGCTTCGCCGATGCCCATGGTTCTAAGCGACTGCGTGAGGGCTGCTTCGGCTGCGGCTTGATTGTCTGGCGTGAAAAGGTCACGCACATGGGCAACATTGCATTGACGCTGGGCATCTAAAAGGGCCAAAGGTTTCGCTTTGGATGCAAAGTTGGGATTGTTGTTCAACGCTGTCATGAACTCCTTAAGTAATGCTTCTGCTGCAAAGCCCTGCCTGTCTGCAATGCCTACGAGCTGTACAAAATCTCTTTGAATTTGCGCTGCGACCACAGTATCTGTTGCGCGCCGAGTGGTGGCTTTACTATGCGCGGACTCAATGCGATTCGTGCCGCGTAATTCTGCTTGGTGTTTATTCAGCATGGACGCGTGAGCACAGTCTGCTGGGCATAAATAGCTGCGCT
>JAWXUA010000228.1:0-2632 GCA_044433065.1 Pseudomonadota bacterium | reverse complement strand
CCCCCCTCCCTCTTTCAAAACTTTTTATTTGCGGCGAGAGTACGCTTTTTTGACCATACTCGCGGCGCATGGAGGATGGGTTTTGGCGAAGTTGGCCAAAATCCCCCACAATATCTTATCGCTTTTTTTACATTTTTTGCGTATGAAAGGCCTCTAAGACAATTTTTGGCCTGAATGTAGTACTCACTACGCATTGAAATATGATGAAAAATTCGTTTTCTGCCATATTTTTTGATGTTTTATTACGTACTTGCGCATTTTTGAGGAGGTTGGGCTAGGCCCTACACCATGCTAGACAAACTAACTATCATCTGGGACGCTTTGCCCTATATCCTTGAAGGCAGTGCCGTCACCATCGCCACAGTGCTTGGGTCTTTGGCCTTGGGCTTTGCTCTTGGTGTTCCTTTGGCTGTGGGACAAGTCTATGGTCCACGTTTTTTACGTCGACTTATTGGCGTCTATGTGTGGTTTTTCCGCGGTATGCCGATCCTCGTTTTGCTGTTCCTCTTCTACTTCGGCTTATTTCAAATCATCAATCTGAACTTGTCCGCCTTTTCGGCATCGTGCTTGGTGCTCGGCCTTGCAAGTTCTGCATATCAATCACAAATTTTCCGTGGCTCCATCATGATGTTGCCACAGGGCCAGTGGAAAGCAGCTCGCGCCCTTGGCATGAGCGATGCCCAAGCTGTGCGATCTATTGTTTTGCCGCAAGCTTTGCGCCTATCCATTCCTGCTTGGTCCAACGAATACTCCATTTTGCTGAAAGACTCAGCCCTCGCCTTTGTGCTCGGTACGCCAGAAATCATGGCCCGCACGCACTTTGTGGCTTCGCGAACCTATGAGCACCTAACCTTATATACAACGGCTGGCATTATTTACCTTGTCATTACCGTTGTGGGGCTGAAATTCTTGCGCCATGTTGAACGCAAGGTCCGTATTCCGGGCTATGCTGCTGCAGGAAGTATGTAAGCTTTTGAAATAAGAAAGCATGTAGGCTTCTCGAATAAGGAAGCATGTAGGCTTCTCGAATAAGGAAGCATGTAGGCTTCTGAAATAAGGAAGCATGTAAGCTTCTGTAAAAAATTGAATATTGACCTCATCAGAGGTTGTCATATTATTGAAGATTTGAGGAATATCATGAGCACAAATCCCGTCCTTACCATACAAGACCTCTCCGTCACCCTTGGCGGTCGTCCCATTTTGCGCGACGTCAACCTCGACGTAGATCGCGGGCAATTAAAAGTGCTCATTGGCCCATCTGGTGCTGGTAAAAGTACGCTATTACAGTGTATTAACTACCTCATCATGCCAGACACAGGCGTCATTTCCTTAGAAGGCCAAGCTGTCAACACAGCAAGCAAAGCGGCCCTCTGCCAATACCGCCAACACGTGGGCATGATTTTTCAAGACTTCAATCTTTTCGACCACATCAACGCTGTTGATAACGTGGCCATCGCCCTGCGCAAAGTCCGCGGCATGTCCAAAGCCAAGGCCCACGAACGTGCCATGGCTGAGCTCGAACGTGTCGGCCTTGCCGAGCGTAGCGGTCTCTACCCAGCACAATTGTCAGGTGGCCAAAAGCAACGTGTAGCCATTGCACGCGCTCTTGCCATGGACCCCAAAGTCATGCTCCTTGACGAACCAACTTCAGCCCTTGACCCAGAGCTCGTGGGCGAAGTTCTTGCCGTTATCCGTGACCTCGCCAAAGGCGGCATGACCATGATTATGGCCACGCACCAAATGGACTTTGCGCGCGCTCTCGCTAACGAAATTGTGTTCATGGAACAAGGTGTCATCATTGAGCGTGGCTCCCCAGAAGAGCTTCTCGCCGCTGGTGCCAATACCCGTACCCAAGATTTCTGCTGTAGCCTTGATATGCGTGAGGAGGCCTGCTAGTGGTCGATAGCGCATTCATACTCGAGAACGCCATGCCGGCGTTGAACCGTGGTCTGGTGACAAGTATTCAGCTCATCATCCCATCGGCAACCTTCGGCCTCATCTTTGGCATCTTAATCGGTACCCTGCGCGTCTATGGCGCTCCATGGGTACGCTGGTTCGCCGACCTCTACACGGCAATCTTCCGCGGTGTGCCCCTCGTCGTCCAGCTCATGATCATCTACTTCGGTCTGCCAAATCTTGGGATTTACTTTGATCCCTTCCCAGCCGCAGTCTTTGGTTTCATCCTATGCAGTGCGGCCTACAACTCCGAATACGTGCGTGGTGCCCTCCTCTCCATCAGGCAAGGTCAGCTCAAAGCCGCCCAAGCACTCGGTTTCACCAAACTGCAAACTATCCTCTGGATTGTCATACCTCAAGCCGTACGCCGCGCCCTCCCAGGTTGTGGTAACGAAGTGATTTATCTCATAAAATATTCATCCCTAGCCTACGTAGTCACCTGCATCGAGCTCACAGGCGAAGCCAAAGTCCTCGCCTCACGCCACTTCGTCTTCACCGAAGTCTTCCTCCTCGTTGGTGCCTACTACCTAGCCCTCGTCTCCGTAGCCACATGGCTCCTCGCTAAAATCGAAGCGCGCGTCGCTATCCCAGGTTTCGGTCAGGAGAAGTAGGTAATTGTAGTTATTTAGTTTTTTGCTGGGGGAAGGGAAAACTTTCTGAAGAAAGTTTTCCCTTC
>JAWXUA010000227.1:0-2641 GCA_044433065.1 Pseudomonadota bacterium | reverse complement strand
CCCCAGAAAACATAACCAAAATAAGGACCAATCAAATGGCTGATATTAAAAAAGTTGTGCTTGCGTATTCTGGCGGTCTGGACACGTCTGTTATTTTGAAGTGGCTGACCGTTGAGTACGGCTGTGAAGTTGTTACGTTGACGGCGGACCTTGGTCAGGAAGAAGATTTGAATGGCGTTGACGAAAAGGCCATGAAGACTGGCGCAAGCCGTGCGTATATTGAAGACTTGCAAGAAGAGTTTGCTAAGGACTTTATCTTCCCAATGATGCGCGCTGGCGCTTTGTATGAGGGAAGATACTTGCTCGGAACGTCCATTGCACGTCCGCTGATTTCTAAGCGACTTGTTGAAATTGCACGCGCTGAAGGTGCTCAAGCTGTGGCCCACGGCGCTACTGGTAAGGGCAATGACCAAGTGCGCTTTGAACTTTCCGTGAACTCGCTGGCTCCTGATTTGAAGGTTATTGCTCCTTGGCGCGAATGGGATTTGCGTTCCCGTACCCAGCTGAATGCGTTCGCTGAAGAACACGGTATTCCTATTTCTACTGCGGCTAAGCAATATAGCATGGACCGCAATATGCTCCATTGCAGCTTTGAAGGTAGTGAACTTGAAGACCCAGGTTGCGAACCTGGTCCTAATTGCTATGTCATGGCTGTGCCTATGGAACAAGCTCCAGATCAGCCTGAATACATGACCATCGACTTTGAAGCTGGTAACCCTGTTGCTGTGAATGGCGAGACGCTGTCCCCTGCTGCACTTATGAAAAAGCTCAATGAATTGGGTGGTAAGCATGGCATTGGCCGTGTGGATATGGTAGAAAACCGCTTCGTTGGCATGAAAGCTCGTGGCGTGTATGAAACCCCTGGTGGCACCATTTTGCATGTGGCGCACCGCGACCTTGAGGGTATTTGCCTTGATCGCGAGACCATGGTCCAACGCGACAGCATGATGCCTCGCTACGCTTCTGCTATATACAATGGCTTCTGGTTTGCACCTGAGCGCGAAGCTATGCAAGCTATGATTGACTATACACAGCAACGCGTAACTGGTACCGTAAAGCTGAAGTTGTATAAGGGTACCGCATGGCCAGTGCTCCGCACGTCCCCATTCTCCTTGTATGACTCTGCGCTCGCGACCTTCGAAGAGGACGACGTGTACGACCATAAGGACGCTGCTGGCTTCATTAAGCTTCAGGGCTTGCGCATCCGCGGCTATCATAAGGTGTAGTCATGGCAGTAAAAAAGATGTGGGGCGGTCGTTTTCACGAAGGCCCAGATGCCTTGGTGGAAGAGTATACCGAGTCCATTTCCTACGACTGGGCGCTGTATGCACAGGATATCGCTGGCTCTATGGCCCATGCGCGCATGATGGCGCGTCAGGGTGTGCTTACGGCTGAAGAGGCTGAACGCATTGTTGAGGGTCTTGGTCAAGTTCGCGAAGAAATTGAAGAAGGTAAGTTTGTGTGGCGTCGCGAGATGGAAGACGTGCACATGAACATTGAAAGCCGTCTCACCGAAATCGTGGGCGATGTGGGCAAAAAATTGCACACTGGCCGTAGCCGCAATGACCAAGTTGCACTCGACTTCCGCCTCTTCGTCTCTGACCGTGTGCGCATCTGGCAAGACCTTGCACGCAATCTCATTGGCGAGCTCGTGGCCCAAGCATCGCAACATGTGAATACGCTTTTGCCCGGTTGCACCCACTTGCAGCCAGCACAGCCTGTGAGCCTTGGACATCATTTGCTTGCCTACGCTTGGATGCTGCGCCGCGACATCGAACGCCTTGAAGGCTGCGATAAGCGTGCTCGCGTCTGTCCGCTTGGCGCTGCAGCGCTTGCTGGTACGACATACCCATTTGACCCAGCTTCTGTGGCCGAAGAGCTCCAAATGTATGGAACTTTCCGCAATAGCATGGACGCTGTGTCTGACCGTGATTTCGTGCTCGAAGCACTCTTCGATGCGTCCGTCATCATGGCGCACATGTCGCGCCTTTGCGAGGAAATCATTATCTGGTCCAACCCAAACTTTGGTTTTATCTTCTTGCCTGATGCCTATGCAACAGGTTCGTCCATCATGCCGCAGAAGAAAAACCCCGACGTTGCTGAGCTTATGCGCGGTAAGACGGGCCGCGTTTACGGTGCGCTGACAACCATGCTCACCACGGTCAAGGGCTTGCCCATGACCTATAACCGCGACTTGCAGGAAGACAAGGAACCTTTCCTTGATGCGGACCACACGATCTCAGCCTCCTTGCAAATCATGGCTGGCATGGTCAATGCGTTGCGCTTCAACACTGCACGCATGGAAAAAGCCTTGCGCGCTGGCTTCCTCAACGCAACTGAGCTTGCCGACTACATGGTGAGCAAGGGTATACCCTTCCGCGAAGCACACCACCTTACAGGTGCAGCCGTAGCCCTCGCAGAAGAAACCGCTGTCACCCTCGAAGAGTTGACACTCGAGCAATACCGCGCCATTTGTCCGCTCATCGATGACGATGTCTATCCATTGCTCGAACCATCCGCAGCTGTTGCACGTCGTGAAACACCTGGTGGCACCGGACCTCGCTCTGTCCAAGCACAGATTGATGAGTTGCTTGGGTGGATTGGGTAGGATAGGTAGGATAGGTAGGATAATTTGAATGAT
>JAWXUA010000226.1:0-2647 GCA_044433065.1 Pseudomonadota bacterium | reverse complement strand
GGTCTGGGGGAAGGGGAAAAAGCTTTTTTCAAAAAGTTTTTCCCCTTCCCCCAGCATATCCAAACCTAAAAACTCCCAAACTCCATACTTGGCCATACGCCATTGAAGTTACGTAGAGTGATGATGGTGAAGGTGCGACCGGTGCCGCCTTTGTGTGCGCTGAGATATTGCTCGGAAGTTGCGGACTCGAACATGGTGAGCAAACGCGGATTGATGGTCTGGTTTTCGCGGAGGACGAAGACGGCATCCCAACCTATGTGGCGATCGTGGCTGTCGAGTGGACTGGGCCAGAGATCGTACTGGGCCATGCGGCGACCAAAGTTCGCACAGTAGACCGTGGGACGATCTGGGATGTAGAAGGACATGGCGGACGTCATGTCGTAGGCACTGGAAAAGAAAAAGACGTGATTGGGGTTGGGGAGAGAATGGCGGATGCTGTCGATTTTACAGCCAAGATCAGCCCAACCTTTGAGCCGCACCGTGGGGTTGAGCTTTTCTGGCAGAGGAATGAGATATTGCAGATGGAGCGTGCCGAAGATGAAGGCACCTATGGTGAACCAGATGACCAACGCACGACGCCAACGCGGATGCCCGACGCCACGGATGAGCTGCTCGGCCCCTGCGGCGGCAAGGATGATGCCACTCACATAGCACATGGCTGGCCAATTGGTGTAGATGCGCGTGTGCAGACTCCATAGGGTCATGCCAAACCATAGAGGCAAGAAGGTGGAGGACAGGAGCGCACATTGCCTGATGCTTCGCTGTTGCGCTGTGAGGTCACTTTCGTTATTAGCGTAACTATCCGTCATAAAAAGACTTTTATGCGTGGGCTTACCAGACCATGCAATGCCCCAAGCACGCCACCCAGTTATAAGCATGAGTAGCAGCCACCAAGGCGTAACGACACCAAGCTGACCACCAAGGTATTCGGCGATGTACTTGAAGGTGATGAAAACATTGGCCTTTTTCCCTGCAACGCCTGCAAGAGTCGCCACATGCCGAAAGCCCACCCAATCATTCTGCGCGTTCCAAATGAGGATGGGCGTCATGCCAAGGATGATGCCCACAAGCGAGGCTATGGCCGCACCCACAAGCATACGACGCGTGGTGAGGCCATGGCGCCACAAGAGAAAGAAGAAGATGACCGACATGCCGACAAGGGCGAACATCATATATTTCGCTAGGATACCAAGGGCAATACAGACTGCAAGAGTTACATAGGCTACGTTGGATTTTGGATTTTCCGCCATGGCGTACAGGCTCATTAAAGCCCCAAACCAGCACCAAAGGAGCGGATTATCTGTGGTCATCAAGATGCCAGCCGCCAAAAAGAGCGGCATGGTATTGGCCACCGCCACGGTCAAAAGTCCGAGCAAAGGCCGATTGAAGAGCTTTGCCATGCCAAGATACAAGGCTGCCTGACCGACGGCTGAACCAAGTATCGCTGGGAAGCGCACGCCAAGCTCAGTGTCGCCAAACAGTGCCGTGCCGCCGGAAATCAGCCACGCGATAAGGGGACCTTTGGAGTAATACGACCATTGTGGCACGCGCGTCCATGTCCAGTACTGCGCCTCGTCCTGCACCAAATCCAACTGCCCAGACCACACAAAGTACAGGCGTATGGCCGTGGTCAACGCAATAATCGCCGCGGCACAAAGCCCACAATGCTCATACCAAAAAGCCTTAGGCTTTGGCCCATGTATCAAGTCAAACATACAAACTCTTATTTACGAACAGTCTTGCGGCTCGCAGTCACGCTCGGTTGAAACCAGTTAGTCGCCGCCGTCAAGGCAACGGTGTAGAACGCCGCAAACAGAGCGACCGCAGCATCATAAAATGGCGGTGCTCCAAGGGCAAAACGCATGAACAGCGTTGCAATGACATAGCCAGAGTTACGAAATACCGCGTGGAACGATGGCATAAAGCGTTGGGTAATCAGCATTAAGAGGATATCCGCAAAGATAAGCACTGTATATACCGATTCAAAAAACGCGATAGTCTCGCCATGGGCAATAAAATTATACGTAGAGACGCCACCAATACCCAAGATGAACATAAAAAGCAATAATGCTACAATCTTCTTTGATGCAACGTAGTTCATACGTTCCAATGCTGAGCCAATATAGGTATATGGCTTATGTATCTTTGTATAGACACCAAGGCATACAAAAATCACCACAGCAGCTGAACTCGATACCACAATATGTAAAATGTGCATCATATCAAGTTCAAGCAGAACAGGCTCATGCATATTGGACAGCTCTGTAAATGAGCTTCGCAGTAGCATAATGGCCAAAATCTCAAATTGCCTACCCATAGACCTGTAAAATGAATACGATATGCTGAATATCATATTGATGAGGCCGCGTGTAAGCAGCAAAGTAAAGGCAATATTCACCGACTTAAAGTGGTTTTCCGGAACATAGTGCGCCACCGATGACGGCATAAAGCCCCAACGGTTCAGCTCAATGGTCAGCACCGACAAAAGGAATATAAGGATTATGCCATAGGAGACGCGCCGCTCCGTCTTTGGGTGACCCCAATGATGGTGCAAAACGTCGAAGGCGTTGGTCAATGGCTCGAAGCGCATGGCCGGCATAGTGTCTCCTTGTTTTCGGGTTTTTTTGGGGGACGCGCTGGGGGGAAG
>JAWXUA010000225.1:0-2653 GCA_044433065.1 Pseudomonadota bacterium | reverse complement strand
CCCCAGACCCCCCACCTCCTTTCAAAACTTTTTACTTGTGGATGGTAGGACGGTCTTTTAAGAATATTCGCGGCCACATGGGGAAAAGAAAATTTACGGTAAAAAAACACTCGCCAAATAGGGAAAGATACCACGAGGTCAGGTGGCGTTGACTCCCCAACCTTTTATATTGTTAAGGCGTTCCTGCTGATTGCAAAAGGTTCGCCCACTCTTCCCCTCACAGTTTTCCCGCCCCCAGCTCGTCCTAAGTCCCCACGCCAATGCCTTGCAATCTCAAGCAATGAAGCGTATTTCTCTTTTTTGTCAATAAGAGCGGCTTTTTTATGGTAAAAAGTAGCTGTATCAATATAATAAAGTATTGTTATTAAAGAATAAAAGGAAAATCATATGCGCAGCGCAAACATGACCCAAGGTCTTGAAAAGGCCCCACACCGTTCGCTTCTCCACGCCCTCGGCCTCACCCGTGAAGAAATTGCACGTCCTCTCATTGGTGTTGTCAACGCAGCCAACGAAGTTGTGCCAGGCCACATCCATCTTGATGACATCGCTAAAGCTGTCAAAGCTGGCATCCGCATGGCTGGCGGCACACCTATGGAATTCCCTGCAATCGCTGTATGCGACGGCATCGCCATGGGCCACCAAGGCATGCGTTTTTCCTTGCCATCTCGTGAACTTATCGCAGACTCCGTAGAAATCATGGCCATGGCACACCCATTTGACGCCTTGGTCTTCATCCCTAACTGCGACAAATCCGTTCCAGGCATGCTCATGGCCATGTTGCGCCTGAACATCCCATCCATCATGGTCAGCGGCGGCCCTATGCTCGCTGGCATGACCACACCAAACATCGACGGTCAAGACAGCCGCAAAGTTGACCTTGCCACGGTTTTTGAAGCCACAGGCAAAGTGAAACGTGGCGTCATGAGCGAAGATGCCCTTGCTGACCTTGAAGAAAACGCCTGCCCTGGTTGCGGCTCCTGTGCCGGTATGTTCACCGCCAATTCCATGAACTGCCTTGCTGAGGCCATTGGTCTTGCCTTGCCCACCAACGGCACAACCCCATCGTCCTCTGCCGCACGTATCCGCCTTGCCAAGCATGCTGGCATGAAGGTCATGGAATTGCTCGAAAAGAACATCCGACCTTGTGACATCGTGACGGAAAAAGCTGTTGCCAATGCTGTTGCCGTAGATATGGCCCTCGGCTGTTCCACCAACTCAGTTCTGCACTTGCCAGCTATTTTCGCAGAAGCTGGTCTCAATTTAACCCTTGATATTTTTGATGAAGTCAGCCGCCGCACACCAAACCTGTGCAAGCTCTCTCCAGCAGGTCATCACCATATCCAAGACTTGCACGTCGCAGGTGGCATCCAAGCTGTTATGGCCGAGCTCAACAAAGCTGGCCTCATCGACGGCACAGCCATCACCGTCACGGCTCATTCTGTTGCTGAAAATCTCGAAGCTCTCAACGCCCACGTGCGTAACCCTGACGTTATCCACACCATCGACGCACCATACTCCGCTCAAGGTGGCATCGCCATCCTGAAAGGCTCCCTTGCTCCTGAAGGTGCGGTCGTCAAGCAGTCCGCTGTGGCACCTGAAATGATGGTCTGCAAGGCCCGTGCGCGCGTCTTCAACAGCGAAGAAGAAGCCTCCGCTGCTATCATGGGCGGTCAAATCGTGGCTGGTGACGCCATCATCATCCGTTACGAAGGTCCATGTGGCGGCCCTGGTATGCGCGAAATGCTCGCCCCAACTGCCAATATCGTAGGCATGGGTCTTGGCGCTGATGTTGCCCTCATCACCGACGGCCGCTTCAGTGGTGCAACCCGTGGCGCAGCTATCGGTCACGTGTCCCCAGAAGCCGCTGAAGGTGGTCCTATCGGTCTCGTCCAAGACGGCGATACCATCCACATCGACATCCCTAACCGCATCCTCGATCTCGTTGTTGACGAAGAAGAGCTTGCACGCCGCCGCGCCGCCTTCGTACCCGTAGAAAAAGAAATCACCTCCCCACTCCTCCGCCGCTACGCAAAGCAAGTTCGCTCTGCTGCCGCTGGTGCTCGGTTTAAGTAGGTTGTGATATTGCTGGGGGAAGCTGTGCGTAAAGATTTGGTGACTAACGGTAATTTACAGGACACCAAGCACGAGCTCCTTAAATGGATGATGGGCATGTTTTTGGTCCAAACAGCCATGCTTATCGCCGTCATTGCCTTCAGCAAATAGATGCATTAATAAGAAGAAAAAAGCCCCTGTTACAGATGTAATGGGGGCTTTTGTGTTTTATCTTAGCTGCCGTGAATTCTCTTAGCTGCCGTGAATTCTCTTAAAAAAGGTGCCTTTCTCCACAATGAAAAGTTTTGAAGGTGGGAAGGGCTGGTTTTTTTGGGGGGTATGTGTATTCGACATTGGTTCCGACGCCGCAAGGTTCGCTGCGCTCCCAGCGGCTGCCGACGTGGTACTCCCTCCGTCATTGGTCTACTATCCGTAAGGTTCACTGCGTTCACCTAACGGCTAGTACGACAATGCCACCTCCCTCCCAGAGGGAGGCTTAAGAGCCTCACTCCTCACCCCACATTATCCCCAACTCCCCCCCCATCTACCTTGCAGGGACGTCCCACCACTCCAACAGTATGGGCAATCGAAGCCACCGGAC
>JAWXUA010000224.1:0-2659 GCA_044433065.1 Pseudomonadota bacterium | reverse complement strand
CGGGGAGTCGTATCGCCTCAAAACCTCAAAAAAACAAAATTAAGGTGGCTCACTTTTTCGTGAGCGTTAGTGGCTCAAAAATTCATGAGCGTGTGGCTCACTTTTTCGTGGACAATCAGACTTAGAGTTGATGAAAGATATTTTTTGATTGAGCATGGCAGAATTTCTCCCAATGTTTTTGCAGTGTACTGTAACAGATGTTTATCTTATATTCTTCATGAACGGCTTTGGAAATTTGCCTCCAACTTAGCCCTGTTTGACGTAAATCATTGATTTTACCGATATTTTTTGCAAGCCAAGACTGAACTTTCTGGCGGTGCGACATATAAGCACCAGCCCGAGCTTTCCGTCGCAAGCCGATTTTTTGTGCGGCCTTCTGTGAAATAGTACGGCTACTTTTGAACGCTAATTCGTCGCCGTATCCACAGTGCAAGGCCGCCTGTAAAAGTGAAATCAAATCTTCTTTGCCGGCATTATTACAGCATAAGTTATTATGTTTACTTACTTTATAACGGAACACCTCTAATAATGTTTTTTCATCTTGTCGTGACAGCCACTGTAAAATTTCTCGTGACTTGTCATGCTGCAAGAGTTCACTACCATCCATATATACCTCCACTATTTTAGGTACGACTCTGTGATGTCTGGTCTGTTATGGCTCATCTCATTGCTCACTTGTAGCTTGGCTGACTCGTCACACATGCCGTGGCCAAAAGTCTCACCGTTAGGAAAGATACAAGCTGCATAGCGAGCTTGTGCAAACGAAAAACGTAACGAGTGCGTACCTTTACCGCGTACATATTGCCCTGTCTCCTTCATGGCATGGTTGATGGCCCCAAGGTATGTCTCATAGGCATCACCAAGTCCTTCAGAGTGCTCGATGCACCACTCCATGACGGCATCGGCTAGCCAAAGTGGGCAAAGTTTTTGTGCCATTTTACCGCCTTTCTCTTTGGTCCAAAGCGGTTGCATTAGTAGGCCCGTCACAGGATCAAGCTCCCGAGCAAGCATAGTACCGTCAATGTCTTGAAAATTTTTCATGCTAAAAAAGACGTTCCCTGAGGGTTTACGGCGTGGAGCACCAACACCCTCGCAACGGCATCCACAGTAAAGCTGTAGATAGGCCATGAGCTGATGCCGTTTGGTAGGTAAAGCCTTAATGAGTGCGAGGGGGTCGCTGGTTGCTCTATTGCTATAGCGGCCCGTTTTTAGTGGAAGCCCCTTGGCTTGTTTTGCCGCACTTTTACGTGCGAGACTGAAGTCGTAGACACGCGGAGGTGTGCGATGACTTGCAGAAAATAGCGTCAAGCCACGCTCCAAGTTTCCTAGCGCAGAGACTTCAGTCTGGAATGTTTTTCTGGCGCTACCATTGCGCAGGTGATGGTCAAAACGGTCAGCAAGATAGGCGGCTACAAGCGCATCATCCAGAGCTTCAAGGTCTCGAATGCGCAAATTTTTTAGCCAATCCTGTAGCGGCCATAATCTATGTGTAACCTTGTCCAGAGTTCCAAACGAATGGATAAAAGGGCTTTTTCCACCATGTTTGATCTTAGCCTCATGGCGGCTCATGCCGATGCGTGTACAATGTTTAAGCACTGCGGTTATTTGACTTTTGATGCTGCCTCGCATGTGTAGTTTCCTATACATAGAATGAAGTTATTGCAGTTTAGGCAATCGCATTTTTTCTGGTTGCGTTTCCATATATATTGACAGAGGTCATGCCTTATAACTTGAGACTGTTATAAAGTAACGGTTTTGTATTACGTTACACGTATTCGCCTTTTGTAGCCGTCTCACGCTACAAAAAACAGCGCACCATTGATGCATACATATAAATAATGCGTCTATAATACATGAAAAAAATGAATTTGCAACTGTTTTCATGAAGTCAAAAAGCACCTTACTAAGCCATACTTATTCTTACTACATCATACTTTTACTAACATACAGTCATAAACAGAAAACATCATCGTTATATTTTGTAATTTTGTAGACTTCCTACTTGTACCAAAAGCATCCTTCAGAACATATTGCAGATTTTCCAACGAACAAAGCCACAAGATCTAGAAATCTTGTGGCCTTGTTCGTTGGGGACGTTTTTCTCTTTCTTTTGCAAAAAACTGAACATCCAAAACGCAAAGACGTAAGCAAAAACGACTAGCAAGGTCGACAAGAGGCGTGACTTTCATCGAAACCAAGAGAACTTTTTATATGATTATCTATATTTCAGAGAATAGCGAACAGCGAATGTACAGAGCAAATATCGCTCAAAAAGCGTAAATATGTTTATAATTATATACTTCAAGAGTTATTGCAAAAAAAATTTAATTTTTTTCTCGAAAATGCCCAAAAAGGCCCGTTTTGGACCCCCTCCCCAAACACTATTGGTAGGAGGGCTCCCTATGCCTAAAAAAAATATCGTAAATTGTGTTGTAAAAGTAGAAAGTGCCATATTTAATGAGTATTTAAATACTGACACCCCCACTGACTGCTCAAGACGACTCGTGGCATTTATCGAGAGCAACTACGAGACACAGCCTAGTCTAGCTGTGCAGGTAGCTCCAGCAGTATCACCGCATAGCTCTCCAGTCTACATGGAGATTGATATAGATGCATATATAAAGGTGCGCCGCCTCCTCCTAACCCCACAGGGGCTCAG
>JAWXUA010000223.1:0-2666 GCA_044433065.1 Pseudomonadota bacterium | reverse complement strand
CTTTAAATTCCTTACTATAATTATTATTTTTCGGTACCCTCATACAAAACCCCCATTTAGATTTTTAACGCTGAGCCTAGTGGGGCTTTTTAGCGTTGTCTACCTAAATGGGGGCATATCACGCCATACTGTGAGCAAGGGCTGTTTTTTTGTAATTTTTTATGCGACTATTTATGCCATGGGGCCGAAGGTTTCTTCATAGCGCTTAGTGAATTCTGGCATGGTGAAGTTGTGCTCTTGGGTGCCAACTTGTTCGATGCAGAAGCTGGAGCATGTGGCACCGAGGCGAGCCGCGGCTTCCACATTGAGGCCACTCACAAGGCCCTTGAGCAGGCCAGAGCGGTAAGCATCACCAGCACCTGTTGGGTCAAGTACTGCTTCAGGCTTAGCGCATGGCACTTTTATTTCTTCATGCTTGGTTGCGATGAGCGAGCCATCTTCGCCAAGGGTGGTCAAAATACAGCCCGTCAATTCCAAAAGTTCAGCCTTGCTCTTACCAGAGGCACGCATAATCAAATCAAGCTCATAGCCATTGCTGATGAGCATATGGGAACCTGCAACAGCTTCAACCATGCCCTCAGTTGGGAGTACAACAACTTGTTGACCTGGGTCAAAGATATAGCGCATGCCCATTTGCTTATAGCGAGTAGGCAAGTTCACCATGTCATCCATATTACCAGGGCTGACTAAGGCGATGTCGGCGCTAGTATCAGCATTGGGGAAAGCAAAATCTGTGGAAATGCTCATGGCCGCAGGATTGAAGCCAGCAATTTGGCTGTTGCGGTGGTCAGTCATGATATAGCAACCAGCGGTGAAATCATCTTCAATAATCTTAAGGCCATCCATGGGCAAATTGTACTGGTCCAAGAAGGCCTTGTACGGTCCAAAGTCTTTGCCAACAGAGGACAAAATATAAGGACGTTCGCCAAGCAAGGCCAAGGTGAAGGCAATGTTACCGGCAGTGCCGCCGCGCTTTTCCGTCATGCTATTGAGCAAAAAGCTGAGGCTCAATTTCTCGATTTGATCAGGCATGATATGGTCGCTGAAGTGGCCACCAAAGGTCATAATGCGGTCAAAAGCCATGGAACCAGATATGTAGATGGACATGCGTACTCCTAAAAATGTATGATGATGCATGACTATTCAATAAAATAGCCAGAGCAGAAAGCCTTGTGAACTGCAATGGCATAGCGTATCTAGACACAATACGCAAATGCAAGACCTCACAGATAAATTCGAAATGTATCCGCTAAATTCGAAATGTAGCCGCCATAGCTAGGAGTGCATGATGACAAGCGCAAAAACCACTATTCTTAAAACGACCATCAAAAAGCGTGCAGCTCTTGTTTTGGAGCGTTTGCGTGCGCGCTATCCTGAACCAGAAACGCACCTCGAAGCTTGTTCACCGTGGGAGCTCACCATTGCTACCGTGCTTGCGGCTCAATGCACTGACGCGCGCGTCAACATGGTTACACCCATACTCTTCGCCAAGTGGCCAGATCCTGCAGCCCTTGCTGAAGCTGACCTCTTAGAAGTCGAGCAAGTTGTCCGTTCCACAGGCTTCTATCATAATAAGGCCAAGAATATTATCGGAGCGGCCAAGCATGTCATGGCTGTGCACAACGGTGAAGTACCCCGCACTATCAAGGAGCTCATCTTGCTCCCTGGAGTGGCCCGTAAAACCGCCAACGTCGTTCTTTGGGGTGGATTTGGTATCAACGAAGGCATCGCCGTGGACACCCATGTTAAGCGCATCGTCCACCGCCTCGGTCTCACTAAAGAAACTGAGCCTGTGCCTGTAGAGCGTGAGCTCATGAAGCTCTTCCACCGCGACGATTGGGGCGATGTCAACCACATGCTTGTCTGGTTCGGTCGCCACGTTTGTGACGCGCGTAAACCCCTCTGCGATGAATGCGAAATGTCGCCCTTCTGTCCACGTATTGGCGTTGGAGAGAAAAAGGTTAAGAAAACATCGATTTAATGCCTTTTTGCCAAAAACCTTAAAGCTAGTAAATAATGAAATTGGGGGAAGGAAAAGCTTTGCAGCGATTCTCCTTCCCCCAATTTTTCATGCTTCAATAAATTTTCTATGCTTCAATAAAAATTCTAGCCAATAGTGCTGCCACTGCAACCGCCACAACCACCGCAGCCAGCGCCTTTGATAGGATTTTTTATAACGGGGTGCACGGGGCCTACTTTAAATGGGGCGGCACCTGTTTTGAGGTTTGGTGCGCTGAGCAGGCGTGGAGCATCGGCATTGCACTGTGGACATGGTTCTGTTTCAGCGTTGATAGAGGCAATTTCTTCAAAACAGTGACCGCATTGGGTGCACTGGAATTCGTACATGGGCATGATATTCTCCTGTGAGTGAATATTCTTTTGTTTACATAAATCTTATGAAAAATTCTATTGTTGAAATAGGTCTTTAGGGCGCTAAAAGCAAGGGACGCTACGTGAAATTATTGGGGACAGAAGTGAAGCCAATTTTCTTATAGACTCTACAATAATTACTGTGAACGTTATGCGGAGCCATACGTATTTTGTCCAACGAAAGTCTGTAACGACCACGCTGAACTTCATAGATTATCACTCTTCTATGCGCCGCGAATTTGCTTAAATACCCTGTCCTTCCATCGCAATGAAAAAGTTTTGAAGGAAGGAGGGGG
>JAWXUA010000222.1:0-2670 GCA_044433065.1 Pseudomonadota bacterium | reverse complement strand
ATCTTAGGCGTAGATTTGAAGGTGATAAGTTGTGGGCTGAACAGGAGGCACTTTCTAAAGCCGTCGAAGGTGGCGGGGTTAAGTGTGAGAAGCTTGAGGATGAGGCATGAAAGAAGTCAAGAAAGCAAAAGGCAAGAAGAGAATTTGTCCTTTCGTCTACAAATCGAAGATGGATTGCCACGTCACTCCGCAGCTACTTCAGTCGTTGAACGCAAATCACGGGCGTCGTTCCTCGCAATGACAAATCGTTGGGGCGACTGGCATCCCTTTAATATAAACCATGGAATCTAATCATATGGAAAAACAAAGAAAGGCATACTTCCTTAAAGGGATGATGGGGGAAGCATGAAAGGGTGTAGACCGTTAAGTCGGGAAGAGGTGCGGGCAACTTTGGATGCGTTTCGTGGACGGCATGCAGTGCGCAATCGTTGTATGTTTATCCTTGGGGTGACAGCAGGGTTTCGGATCTCTGAGCTTTTAAGTTTGCGGCTTCGGGATGTGATTATCGGCGATGACGTGCGCAAGGATATACGGGTTGCGCGTTCGGCCATGAAGGGCAAACGTGAGGGGCGGACAAGTTTGCTTGCGCCCATTGCGCGGAATGCCATTATTGAGCAGGTGAAGTCTTTGCAAGAGAATGGATGGCCCAATTTGGACACATATCTTTTTAAGTCGGATGGTGTTGCTAATCGCCCTATTCGTCGTGAAACGGCATGGGAGATTTTGCAAACTGCATTCAAAGAAGTTGGTGTTTATGAGCATGTTGGGTGTCATGCCATGCGCAAGACCTATGCCAATGAGACGTATAATTACATGCTGGGCTGTGTGGCGGATGGGCAGGCTTTGGACCCTTTTATTGAGACCGTGAAAGCTCTTGGGCATGCGGACCCCAAGAGTACCATGGCATATTTGGGTTTTCGTGAAGAGCATGTGCATAATGCAGTGCTTCATATTGGTTCACTATATGAATGAGTTTTACTCAACGCATGATATTGCGCGTATTCTTGCTGTGAGTGCGGGCAAGGTACGCAGTCTTATTTACGATGGAAGAATTTTAGCGATTAATATTGGCAAAGCTCAAAGGCGCATTTTTCGTATACCGCCTAGCAGTTTACAAGATTTTTTAGACGCAAGTCTGTTTGTCTGTAACAAGAAGGATTATGCAAAAAATGTACAATGCAAATCACAGCATACGTCAGGGTCAAGGTAGTGATGGCGAAAATCTTGTATGGATTTTGGGGTGGGAGGCCATTGAAAAGGCTACGGGGTTTAAAACCAAGACCTTGAAAGAGCTGATTAAGAATGAAGGCTTGCCTGTGCGCCATGTTGCTGGGCGTCCTGCTACCACTGTTGAGGCGTTGCAAGCTTGGTTGATGCGGAGTTGAGTTTTTTGTTTATTGTGCTGTTCAAGTAGTGCCCCATTCGTTGAGCGTTTGGGGCTTTTTTTACGTCTTGTGATTGGGTGATGAGGATATCTTTTTTACGCCAGCCAACATTTTGCCAAAACTTAAGATGTCGTGACAGATAGTACTTTATGCCCCGTTTAGGTGTGAAAAGGTTGCTCTGTGTGCGTTGTATCAAGAAAAGTTGATATGCTATTTTTTCAGCAATTTTTCCAAGGGGCTTTTGTGTGTGATTGTGGAGGCTTGGCGTAAAAAAGTGTGTGCGCTCGAAAATTGGGTGGGTGTGTGGAGTTTTGTGAACGGATTGGGAGATGGAAGGAAGAGTAAAGAGGTTTGTTCCTTTGTATGCAGCTCGAAGATGGATTGCCACGTCACTCCGCAGGGACGCCTTTCGTTGACTTCGAATTGCGGGCGTCGCTCCTCGCAATGACAAGTACTGGATATGGCAATGTGGTTTTGGGTTGTTTATCCCGTTGCGATGGTGGCTAGAAGGCAAATAGAGGCAGGCGACTATATTGGCTACTTTCTAAGGTGTGAGGGCTTGTGGTGGTGCTATTTTTGAGGGCTTGAAAAGGGCAAAAAAATGTACAGAAAAATATACAAAGTGCATTTTCTGTGTTTCCTTAAAAAGCTGTCAATAGTCCTCAGGGGGTCATTTGACTATCCTCAGACTATCCTCAGGGTGTCTTTTGACGGATTTGCCTAAAAACAGGGTGTATGGTTTCCGCACCTTCATATTCATATGGTTTGGTGCTGCATACACCATGCGCGTGGCTGTTTTGAACGATGCGAACGGCCACGCGCACCATGAGAGAAGGGGACTTTTAAGGAGTGCGCAATGGACATGGCAGACGAAGCCCACGCACGCGAGGTAATCCATTTTGCGGAGTCACTGAGTCGTAGCCAGCGTGGTCGCTTGGTGAGCGTTGACGGCATGAGTGCTGAACATTGTGAGCGTTGTGGTGCGTCCATTCCAGAAGTGTGGCGCAAAGCCATTAACGGTGTGCGGTACTGCATTGAGTGTCAAGAAAAGGAGGAGCGTGAGCGTGGTCAATAAGCATATAGACGAGGCAGGACAGTCGGCGAAGGTAGAGAGGATGCCGCGTGGCATACGCAATCATAACCCGGGCAATATTCGCCATGGTGACGACTGGCAAGGTTTGCGTGACACGCAGACAGACAAGAATTTTTGTCAATTTGTGTCGCCTGAGTTTGGCATTCGGGCGTTGGCGCGTGTGCTCATGAATTATGAAAAGAAGCATGGGCT
>JAWXUA010000221.1:0-2716 GCA_044433065.1 Pseudomonadota bacterium | reverse complement strand
GGGGAAGGGGGCCCCTTTTTAGCTGCCCGAAGGGTGCCGAAGGCACAGCCGTTAGGCGAGCGCAGCGAGTCTTACGGATGCAGACAGCAACGCTAAGGGGCCCCCTTCCCCCCAGCTTGTCCCAACTACCAACCCCCACAACTACCTACCCCCCACACCCCTCAGCTGGCGCTTGTCACCGACGCGAATGGTGATGCGCTCGCGGTCACAGTATTCGAGGAGTGGGATGATGTACTTGCGTGAGAGTCCGCCTGAGAGCTCTTTAAATCCTGCGGGATCGAGGTCATCGTGGGTGTTGAACCATATGGCGACGCGTGAGACCAGCTCGGCAATGGCGTCGGCGTGGAAATAGAGACCATCCTTGACGCGGACGAGCTCGTTGGAGTCCTGCATGAGCTTGAGCACGGGCGCGGCTTCCTTGAAATCGAGGGAGAGCGGCTCGAGCACGTCCTTGAGATTGGGCGGGGTCATGAAGGCTGCGGCGTAGGTTTCGAGAAGCTTGGCGCGAAGCCCTGCTTGGTCGGACGCCATGGATACGCGGTGGTTTGGCAGACGGAGGACATCGCCGTCGATGACGAGGGCCGCTTGCTTGAGAAGCCGCTCAATAATGAAGTGGATGAGCTTGGGGGGGAGGTCTTTGCCCCAACCAGATGCCAGAACTCCTCGGGCCATACCGGCCTTAAGAGGTTCTTTTTTATGGAATTCTGCAGCATGGGCAAGACAACCGTTGAGAAGATGGTGGACGTGGTCAGCTGTGATGTAGGCGCGCTCTTCCTTGTCAAAACAGAAGACGCGACCCTTGGCTCCGAGAGCTTGAAGGGACTTGTCGAGCCGCTTGGTGTCGAGATTGGAGAGCACAGCAAGGGCTTTGAAATTGACGCCGCCAATGCCGCTGAGCATAATCTGGCCGTAGATGAGTTCGAGCTCATCTTGGTCTGGGAGTGCTGCAAGGGTTTCAAGTTTTTGCGTTAAGGACTTGTCTTTTTTACGTAATTCTAAGCCGATGGGATCAATGACGATGCCACCAGCAATGGTGCGCAAGGGCGAGAATGAACGGATAACACAGCGGTCACCAAAGACGCCCACCATGGGTTCATTGAAACGCACTTGGCATAGGGCTGTTTCGCCAGCCTGTAATTTGTCGCGGTCGAGGAAGTGTAGACGTGCCAAGACTTCGCGTGCACCATGGTGGAAGTGTACCTCGGTCCGGTGCTTCAGTGCCGTACTCATGGACGACAGCGCGGTTAACTGCACGGTCCAGCGCATGGCTGGGAACAGCCGTCCCTCATGGGCCAAGACTTCGCCGCGTGTCACATCGTCCACGTCAACGCCTTGCAAATTCACTGCTGTCCGTCGCCCTGCTGGGGCCACTTCCACAGAACCGCCATGGCTTTGCACGCTGCGAACTTTGGATGCCGTGCCTGTCGGGTACAAAATGACATTGTCGCCAACCTTCAGCGAGCCAGAAATCATGGTGCCTGTGACCACAGTGCCATGGCCCTTGAGCGTGAAGACGCGGTCCACTGGCAGACGGAACAAGTCCGAGCGGCGTTCAGGTCTCAGTTCTTTTTCCAATGATGCTAGATGATTACGTAAATCATCAAGACCTTGTCCTGTAGTAGCCGACACAGGCAAAATAGGCGCACCCTCAAGGAACGTGCCTTCCAAGAAGCCAGCAACGTCTTCCTTGGCCAGCTCAAGCCAATCCTCATCCACCATGTCAACTTTGGTCAGGGCCACAAAGCCATGTCGAATGCCAAGCAGTGAGCAGATTTCCAGATGTTCCCTCGTCTGCGGCATGACCCCTTCGTCCGCCGCAATGACCAGCATGACAAAGTCCACGCCAGAAGCACCAGCCACCATATTCTTCACAAAGCGTTCGTGGCCCGGCACGTCCACAATGCTTAGCTTCGCACCGCCAGCCAAGTCAATGGATGCAAAGCCCAGCTCAATGGTGATGCCACGGCGCTTTTCCTCTTCCAAACGGTCGCAGTCAATGCCCGTCAACGCACGCACTAACGACGTTTTACCGTGGTCAATGTGGCCAGCTGTACCCATGGTAACCGCCATGGCTTCTCCTTTTGGGATTATGTGGGGTGAAGGAGGTTTTGTGAGGAACACAGTACACACCGTAAACATCATATAGCTTGCTTAAGGCGTGACTTCCTTATATCGTGACGTAACCGTAAACTACGGTTGGTCTTGTATTCTTGCAAGTAAAGTTCATGGCTCGTTTTACCGCATATCTCTTATGAACTCAAGGAGGCGTTATGTATCAGCTTTCCCTTTGTACAACACACCGCGAAGAACTTGTGAATATCCGCCACCTTATCAATAATCTTATGGCCAAGCATCAATGGCAAAGTGGTGCCCTTTTGCTCTTTTGTCCGCACACAACAGGAGCACTCACCGTCAACGAAGCCGCAGACCCCGACGTTGCCCGCGATATGGTCAAGGCTATGCGACGGCTTGTACCGCGCGATCACCCAGACTATCGGCACGCCGAAGGCAACTCCGACTCCCACATCAAGACTAGTCTCTTTGGTCCGTCACTCATGCTCATCGTTGAAGATGGTGAGGTCCAGCTCGGTACATGGCAAGGCGTTTATTTCGCTGAGTGGGATGGGCCGCGCAGTCGCCATCTCTGGGTGCAATGGTTGCCTAGTTAGGTGGTGATGGGGTTAGGTGGTGTGGTTGGGTGGTGTGGTAGTTAAGA
>JAWXUA010000220.1:0-2773 GCA_044433065.1 Pseudomonadota bacterium | reverse complement strand
GGTGTCCGTATGGCGTATCAGTTTTCGAGCTGGTGCGCCTCTTCTTTTTTACTTGCCCCTGTCTTTGATGGAGAGCCCGTTACATGCACCATGCGGCCGCAACCAAAAGTGCGCCATTGATGAGGTAAAGCTTGCGCACAAGGTGCCCATGCTCATCGAGGGTGAGCCATTCCATTACATTGGCGATGTATCGGCATGTTTTGTGGTATAGAGGATAGGTCAGCAGGCAAAGAAATACCGGCCACGCCACGAGACCACAGGCCCACAGGTTGAGCATCAAAATCCATACTGCTGGCCACCAAAGTTGAAAAACCAAAGCCGCACGGTCCTTACCCAAGATATTGGCGAGGGTCAGCTTGCCTGCTGCAAAGTCTGTTTCGATTTCAGGCATACTTTGGTAGTATAAAATACCTGCGACCATAAGCGCTACAGGTAAAGCGAGAGCAAGGCATACGGGCGTAAAGTCCTTGGCCATGACAGCGTACGACACGGCAACCATACCAAAGCCCATATTGAGGCCAACAAAGAGCTCACCGTAGCCACGGCAACCGTAGCGAATGGGCGGTGCTACATAGAAGACTGCGGAAAAAATACCAAAGGCAAGCACAAACCAAAGCCACGCTTGGTTGCTTTGGATAATAAGCCAACCGCCACTGACCAGAGTGGCCGCCACGAGGCCTATGATGGCTATGCAGATGGCGCGAGGACTGATGAGGCCATTCTGGATGATGCCCGTGCCACCAATGGTTTCTTCTGTGTCCACACCTTCGAGATAGTCGAATAAATCGTTGGCAATATTAGCCACTGTATGGATACAGAAAAAGGCGAAGAGGGTTACGAGGCAGGTGAACCATGGCCAGTAGCCCAAGGTTTTTTGCGCCAAAACAAAGCCAAGCCCGATGGGGATAAGGTCCACAATAAAGAAGGGTGGACGACATGCACGCCACCATGCTTTCAGGCTTTCTTTGGTGGTGAGTTGTGGTGCGTCGGGGCTTTTAGTGGCCCAAGCTGCGCGTAGATATGATGCCATGAAGGACTCCTTATAAAAGTTCCGGTATGCGTGAAAAACGATAAACAGTTGTGGAATGTTTTAGCCTTTGTGTCAATGGGAAAGGACCTTTTAAGGCAGTACTAAATCAATAATTATGAAAGCATAGGCGTAAAAAAAGACCACCCATGGAAGCATGGATGGCCTTTAATGATGTACGATGTGTTATTCTTGCGCAGCTTCTGGGCTTGGAGCTGTAGCTGGTTCTGGGGCAGCTTCTGGGCTTGGCTCAGTAGCTGGAGGTGTCAGGCCATCTTCTGCAATCTGCACTTCATTTGTAGCTTGAGGGGCGGCCTCTTCAGAAATCACCTCTTCAGGGGTAACCTTTTCGGGCGTGACCACTTCAGGAGTTACGGCTTCGGGAGTTACGGCTTCGGGCATCACAGGTTCGGGCATAATCACAGGCGTAAATTCCACCTTCATCTTGTCCAAAGCCGTGATAATGTGGCCCGTAACGTCTGCATCAGCACTCATGGACATGACAGTTTCCGCAGCAACCAAGACTTCAAGGCCGCTTTGTGCGCGGTACGCGTCCATGGCAGTCTGCAAGGCATCATTCAATGTTGTGACAACCTGCTCTTGCTCAAGAGCAATGCGTTCTTGGAAGCTTGCGTATTTTTGCTGGAACAGCATGATGCTTGCTTCACTAGGGTTTTCTTGCAAACTTTCCTGCATGGCAATGAGTTCGTTTTGCATGGACATTTGCAAGTCTTCTAGGTATTTGCCACCATCAAGACCAGCTTTGCTTTCAGTGTAGATACGAGCTGTATCTACAACACCAACAACTTGCTTTTGTTCAACTTTTTCCTGACAAGCAGTCAAAAGCAAGCTCAAAGATAATACAGAAAGAACAGCTGTGACATTTTTACGCATAGATTTTCTCCGTAATACAGTAGAAGATAAAAATAAAAAATGTAGACAATAACATGTACAGGTACATAATAAAACGCCCCGTCACAAAGTAAAGACTTTTAGCACTTTACAGGCCATCATTCCTATGAAAATATGAAGAAAATCATGTAAACGAGGGCTTTTTATAATGCGCCGAAGTGATCTAGAAGTACAAGACCTGCAAGCCATACAAACTAGTATAGGTCGGTGCCGTTATTGCCGTTTAGGTCTTGTGGAGCATGGCATGGCGTATATTGTTCCGCTGAATTTTGGCTATGCTTTTGAAGATGGAAAGCACTTGCTGTACTTCCATAGTGCTCTTGAAGGGCGTAAAATACGACTTTTACAGGAAAATCCCCAAGCATCTTTTCAAATGGATGCCAACTATAAAATGTATTCTCATGAAATTGCTTGTGAATACTCAGCGCGTTACCAAAGTATTATAGGCCATGGATCTGTGCATTTTATACAAAGTCCAGAGGATAAAATACGCGCTCTACGTACTATCATGCTGCACAATACCAAAACAGCAGAGCATACATTTTCTAACGCTATGCTTGAACGTGTTGCGGTCTTTTGTTTAACTGTGGACGAACTGACATGTAAGGCCCATGCATAAAAAACTGCCCAAATGGTAATCCCCTTTTACGGCAAATCGCCTTTCTCTCCTGCCATAGTCCCCGTGAATGGAAAGCGGAGCCATACGGAGTATGTCCAGCGAAAACGTATAACGGCCGCATAGAACTTCATTGGAGGCCTTCTCTCCCCCCATGCGCCGCGAACTTTCATACAACGACACCAACAGCCATCGCAAATAAAAGTCTTTGAAAGAGG
>JAWXUA010000219.1:0-2792 GCA_044433065.1 Pseudomonadota bacterium | reverse complement strand
GGGGGAGGAGGAAACTTTTTCAAAAGTTTCCTCCTCCCCCAGTGAATGTAAAAATCAAACCCTAACATGCCATGGTTCGAAACGCACACCGAGCAGACCACCTTGTGGGTAGCGGAGTTGGATGTAGCCGCGTTTAGTGAGTTCGGCATAGACTTCGGTATCGAGGAAGTCGAGACTAAAGTTGCGTACACCGAGACCTCGCTGACCTACATCGAAGTCACCGACGCTGTGGAAGGAGTAGGCTGGTGGTGCAACTGATCGAGAAGCGAGGGATAAGTTCCCGTTGCTTTTCCGTGCTTTGGCGAGGAAGAGATTGAACTGCTTCATGACGCTACGGATACCGCTTGTGAGGACGACTTTTTCGCCCATGAGCTTGTGGATGGCGTTCCACTTATCTATGGCTTTTTCGCGGTAAAGGTAGTTACCCATGTAGGGCACTTTGACGATATGCTTTTTGGGAATACCTGAGGTGATGGTGTCCACAGCTCGATCGCCTAGGAAGCCATAGACCGCGGCATCGGTATAGAAAATAGCTTCCATGAACGCTAATTCGCTTTGGGTGAACGCGCCAATGCTTTTTTGGCGAGAATATGCGCGTGCGTCGTCAAAGGTCAGCAAATAAAAGGCACCGTGGCCAACGTAGTTTTGTAGGCGTGCTAAACGTTCTTGGGTGCTCTTGAGCAGCGCCATTTCTTGTGACGACAGAATGATGTCGCTGTGATGCGGCTGATCGAAGTGCTCCATCTTGTATAGGTAGTCACGGATTGCGGCATCTGTGATGGGAGTTCCCACAGGAGGAGTGCTTTCTTGTGGCTGCACTGCTTGGGCTGCATGAGCCATGGCCTGCACGCCCAAAGGACTAGCCAAATAACCAAGGCTAGCAAGGCCACCAAAGCCCAAAGTCATAAATTGTCGCCTATTCACACAGCCTCCCAAGACTCGTATCACAATCAGTATGGATATTTTTTATCAAAAATATGTAACCAATTGGTAGGGCCAAGCATGCTGATAGTCAAGCATAAAGACGGACCTGCGGGGCATAGGTGTCTAGTCTTTGTTTTTTGGTACCGTGATGTGACCTGTTTGATATTTACAATATTGTTATAAAATAGTGCCTTTCCAGACAAATTTGTTTTTTCAAGACTTGACCACCTGCAAAGCTTACTTTAACGTATCGCTTTGCCTACTCTTGTCCTTTGTGTATTTACTGTCGATGGTCTTGCCCTTCTGATGTGTTGCCTTTGAGCATAGTATTATGAGCGGCATACCTTGCAGTCAAATTATATAAGAGCGGTTTAGCGCAGTACGTCGCTATCCATCTATATGGATAGTCGTGTGGATTGTCTCCACAGCGGAAATGCTGCCCACTGGCCATTGTGGAATATGCCACAGCACCTATCGTATTACGAGGTTTAGCCCCATGAGCATTCAATCTGATTACATTTGGTTTAACGGTAAAATGGTTCCTTGGAGTGAAGCGAATGTCCACGTTATGACCCACGCTTTGCACTATGGCCTTGGTATTTTTGAAGGCATCCGCGCATACAAGTGCCTCGATGGTGGCTCCGCTGTATTCCGTTTGAAAGACCACATGCACCGCCTTGCCATGTCTGCACATATTTTGCGCATGCCAATGCCTTTCAGCGAAGAAGAAACGTACAACGCTGTTATCGAAACCTTGAAAGCCAATAAGCAAGACGAAGCGTATGTCCGTCCTTTGGCATTCATTGGCGCTGGCAATATGGGCATCTATCCTGGTAACAACCCAGTCGAAACCATCATTGCTACTTGGTTCATGGGTGCATACCTTGGCGAAGGTGCTCTTGAAAAGGGTATCCGCGTTAAGACCAGCACCTTTATCCGTCACCATCCTAATGCCATGATGACCAAAGCAAAGGCTGCCGGTAACTACGTAAACTCCATTCTCGCTAAGATGGAAGCTGTTGACGACGGTTACGACGAAGCTATGCTCCTCGACTCCACTGGCTTTGTTTCTGAAGCAACCGGTGAAAACATGTTCATCGTGCGTAATGGCGTTATCAAGACTACCCCTCTCACCTCCGTTCTCGACGGCATCACCCGTAACAGCCTCATCACTGTTGCCCGTGACCTCGGCTACGAAGTTCTTGAACAGCAGTTCACCCGTGACGAAGTCTACGTTGCTGAAGAAGCATTCTTCTGTGGCACCGCAGCTGAAGTTACCCCAATCTGCGAAGTCGACCGCCGCGTTATCGGTAAGGGTTCCGCTGGTCCAGTTACCAAGCACATCCAAGAAGCTTTCTTCAAGGCTGTTAAGGGCGGCGATCCTAAGTACGCTCACTGGCTCGACCGTTACGAGATCTAATTTAGGTTATTGTTAGTTGTTGCTGGGGAGGAAGGAAACTTTTGGAAAAGTTTTCTTCCTCCCCAGCGTTGCTCTCTGCATCCGTAAGGCTCGAAGACTCGCCAACGGCTGTGCCTTCGGCACCCTTCGGGCAGGCCAGACCCCCCCTCTTTCCTTCAAAACTTTTTATTTGCGAAGGGAGTTGGGTCGTTGGACGGAAGTTCGCGGCGCATGGGGGAAGCTAGGGGCAAGGTATCCCGTTAACTGTGTAGTTTTTCATCGGACCAAATACGTATGGCTTCGTATGAAATGTGATGTAGATTATAAAGACTGTATGAATTTAGAAAATTGATGTTTTTTATTGTTGTTGGCTTCCATGTGGCCGAGAATATTATACAAAGCGAGTTAGTCCATCCACAAATAAAAAGTTTGAAAGAGGATGGGGGTCTGGGGGGAGGTGTAAACTTTT
>JAWXUA010000218.1:0-2799 GCA_044433065.1 Pseudomonadota bacterium | reverse complement strand
CTTTCTCTTAAGCCTCCCTCTTGAGGGAGGTGTCGAGCGCAGCGAGACGGAGGGAGTCTGCCTTTCTGCTATCTTGCCTTCCTCTTACTCTTTGCCTTTCTCTTAAGCCTCCCTCTCGAGGGAGGTGGCGAGCGCAGCGAGACGGAGGGAGTCTGCCTTTTGTATTTTGCCTTTTGTCTTCCGCCTTTCTCTTCTGCCTTCCTCTTCTCTCCCCACATACAGTCATATTTTTCTTCACATGTCATATTTTTCTGACAAACTCAAGGGAAAGTCTGGTTTTTCTGACAATCACGACATCATATTATACGGATAAGCCCCCAAATTCCCTCCTATTCCCTCCTCAAGTCCTCCTATTCCCTCTCAATCTTCCCCAATTCCCCTCTCAAACACCCAAATCTTCCCCAATCCCCCTCTCAATCCATCCCAATTCCCCCCATTCACACCCAACACCACACATCAACACACTTAGGCATGGTTCTTGTATACTATTTCACATTGTTCTTCGCTTGAGCTGAGCTGCCGCCTCAATCACTTTATTGATCACAATAAAGCCCCCACACAAAGGCGACATGTGGCGCAAGCGTAACGCACAGCAAGGAGGCAGAGATGTCTGGGAATTCACCCTGTAAGAGCCGTTTCACAGCGGTCATTGTTGGCATCATTTTAGGCGCAGGTGCCATTATCATGATGGCAGTTGGCATGCAGACTACGGATAAACGTCCGTTCTGTACCAGTTGCCACGTCATGCAAAGTGCTGGCATCACACATAAAGCGTCGGTTCATGCCAACGTTACTTGTAATGACTGCCACGCACCTAGTGGCCTCGTGGATAAAATTCCATTCAAGGCTATGGCCGGTGCAAATGATGCTTATGTCAACGCTCTTGGCCATCCTGGCGATATGATTCGTGCCAGCGAAGCCATGAAGAGCGTCATCAACGATAACTGTAAACGCTGCCACGCGAGCACCAACATGAACGTTGCAAGCATGGAAGCAAAGCCATACTGCACAGGTTGCCACAGAAACGTTGGCCACATGCGCATGAAGCCTATTAGCACAAGAGAGGTTGGGGATGAGTAAGACAAAATTTGCTGCGATGGCCCTTAGTCTTTGTATGGTTACCGCACTTGGCGCAGGTTGCAACGACGTTGAAGAACTCAAGACGCCTGTGTACAAAACCAATTTGGCTGCCGATGAAATCCGTGCAAGCGCATTTAAGGAAGAATTCCCAGCGCAGTACGATTCCTACAAGCGCAATGATGAAGCCTCCGTCATGACGGAATACAAAGGCTCCGTGAACTTCATGAAAAATGATGGCACGAACCCATTGCCAGAAGGCTACAAATATCCTCAGCCATACCTTAAAAATCTCTGGCTTGGCTATGCCTTCATGTACGAATACCGCGAAGCACGTGGCCACACCCACGCTGTTTCCGACTTCCTTGAAATCGACCGTATCAACCGCTACGGCAGTGAAAAGGGTGGCCTCCCAGCTACCTGTTGGAACTGCAAGACCCCAAAAATGATTGAGTGGGTCAAGGAATATGGCGACGATTTCTGGACCAAGGACGTTAACGAATTCCGCGACAAGATTGACGCTGTGGACCATTCCATCACCTGCGCAACCTGTCACGATCCTGTCACCATGGACTTGCGCATCACAAGCGTACCTCTGAATGACTACCTCAAGTCTCAGAATATCGACCCAGCTACGCTTTCCCGTAACGAAATGCGTTCCCTCGCTTGTGGCCAGTGTCACGTTGAATACTACTTCAACAACCCAAGCATGGGCGTGAACAAAAAGCCTGTATTCCCATGGGCTCAGGGCAAAAACCCTGAAGACATGTACGCATACTACGACACCATTGGTGACTGCACCACAGCTGGTTTCGAAGGCAAGTTCGTTGACTGGGTACACCCAGTTTCCAAGACTCCAATGCTCAAAGCTCAGCACCCTGAGTTTGAAATGTGGGGCGACGGCATTCACGGTGCTGCTGGCGTATCTTGCGCTGACTGCCACATGTCCTACGTCCGCACCGAAGACAAAAAGAAGATTTCCTCTCACTGGTGGACATCTCCTTTGAAAGACGCCAACATGACCGCATGCCGCCAGTGTCACTCCGACAAGTCCGCTGAATACCTCCGTGGCCGCGTCCTCGACACCCAGAACAAGTCTTACGAGCAGCTCATGGTTGCCCAAGACCTGTCCGTCAAGGCTCACGAAGCTGTGCGTCTTGCTAGCGAATACGAAGGCGAAAAGCCTGCGAACTACGATCAACTCATGATCGACGCTCGCGAAATGGTACGTAAAGGTCAATTCTTCTGGGATTACGTCTCTGCTGAAAACAGCATCGGCTTCCACAACCCAACCAAGACCTTGACCACCCTTGCTAAGTCACAACAGTACAGCTCCAAGGCCGTTGAACTCGCAAACCGCGCTGCCAACTTCTCCTTGTCCGAAGCTCTCGATGGCGACATCAAGGAAATCGTACCCCCTATCCTCACTCTCAGCCGCGAACTCCAACAGGACCCCGAGTTCATGGGTACCCACAAGTGGCTCCACTATCTGCCAGTCCTCCCTAAGGCTGAAAGATACTGGGATTTCCAAGAGCCCGTTGGTAAGCAATAAGGATTAGTTGGTGGGGATTAGGTTAGGTTAGTTAAGACGAGCTGGGTGAGGGAGACAACTTTCTGAAGAAAGTTTTCTCCCTCCCAGCGTTGCTCTCTGCATCCGTAAGACTCGCTGCGCTCGCCTAACGGCTGTGCCTTCGGCACCCTTCGGGCAGCTAAAAAGGGGCC
>JAWXUA010000217.1:0-3048 GCA_044433065.1 Pseudomonadota bacterium | reverse complement strand
CTGGGGGAAGGGAAAACCTTTTCAAAGGGTTTCCCTTCCCCCAGAAAATCAATAACCTAACCCTAATCTCTCAAATCAACAACGCGCTTGGCCTTGCCTTCTGAGGTTGGGAGGCTGTTGGCTTGAACGAGGTCCACGTACGGCGTGATGAGGATTTCGTCACGGAGGGCGCGGCTGATGGCCTTTTGGATGCCTTGGAGTACGCGCATATCTTCGACGAAGAACTCTTCACGGAGCTCAACTTTAACGCGAATTTGGTCAATGTAGCCTTCGCGGAAGAGTTCGATGAGGTAGTTTTGACCAACTTCTGGGAAGCCCATGAGGATTTGCTCAATCTGCATTGGGTAGATGTTAACACCCTTGATGATGAGCATGTCGTCAGCGCGACCAAGGATACGGTCGAGGCGACGGTGCGCACGACCACAAGGGCAATCGCCTGTGAGGATACGGGTGAGGTCACGGGTGCGGTAACGTAAAACAGGCATACCACGGCGACAAAGAGTCGTCATGACAAGTTCGCCCACTTCGCCATCTGGGAGGACGGCACCTGTTTGTGGGTCAACAATTTCAGCAATGTAGGCATCTTCCCACACGTGCGCGCCATGTTGTTCCACACATTCAAAGGCAACACCTGGGCCATTCATTTCGGTGAGGCCATAGGAATTGTACGCTTTGATATTAAAGAGCGTTTCCACGCGGCGACGCACTTCGTCGGTGTGCGGTTCAGCACCAATGACAGCGATGCGCAATGGCAAGGAAGCCGGATCCTCGCCTTCAGCCTCTAATACGGAAGCAAAGTACAGGGCATAGGATGGAATGATGTGCGCAGCAGTGGTACCAAAGTCGCGAATGATTTTTGTTTGACGCTTGGTATTACCTGGGCCAGATGGAATGGTGAGACAGCCAAGACGCTCAGCACCATAGTGCAAACCAAGGCCACCAGTGAAGAGACCGTAGCCAGACATATTCTGGAAAACGTCTTCGCGTCGAATGCCTACCATATAGAGGCAGCGTGCCATCAAATCAGCCCAATGACGGATATCACCTTCGGTGTAGTGGATAGCTACAGGTGCGCCAGTGGTACCACTGGAGGAGTGCAAGCGCACAAGCTCAGCATGTGGAACGCAAATCATGCCATAAGGATAGTTGGAGCGCAGGTCATCCTTAGTGGTAAAAGGAATGGAAGCCACATCACTCACACTCTTGATGCTTTCAGGGGTGATGCCAGCCTCAGCAAAACGCTTAGCGTAAAAAGGTGAGTGCGAAGCTTGCTGAATGGTATTACGCAAACGAATAACTTGAATTTCTTCAATTTTATCACGGGTCCAAGTCTCAGCAATATCGAAGTATTCCATTTTTTTACTCATGATATATTCCTTATTTAGATAGCGTTATTCGATGGTTCCAGATTGCAAAGCAAAAGCATACAGCAATCCATAACAACCAGCTAACATCATGTCGCCATGCGGCGCAATGAACGAACCATGTCCTTGCAACATAGCACGGCGTGGTCCTAAAATAAAGGTTGGACGGTAGCCTTCAGCCTCAGCAGGCATATCAGGTGCAAAAACACAACCATGACCACCTTTAGAGCGAACTTCTTCATCAGGCAGCCAAGCCATACGAAATTCTTGCAAATCATGGGCAAGGCTCGCGGTATCATGCATGCCCGTATGATGCTCATACACACCCATGACCCGCTCCTTATAAATAAGGAAGGCAATGACGTGGCTATTGCCCACGTTCACCACCATAACGCCCTCACGATGACTGCGTTTCGCCACTTCTGGCATGGACAGCGCACCCAAAACAGCGGCAACGCCAGTATCCGCCACAAGACCGCCGCCTATGGACTTTTGCAAAGCAGCAAGGCGCGTATATGTTGCTGGTGGATTATCGTACAACAAAGTTGCAAGATTGCCTCCACGAGCTACAAAATCCTTGAACAGCTGGAAACGGCCAATGCGATTACCAAGCTCAGGATGCACGCCATGATCTTGAGCCGCAGCCAAAACAGCCGTGGGCAAAGGAAGGCCAGCCATGGACAAAAATCCACGCCAGAAGCCTGCTTCATAGTCCGCAAGCATAACAGGAGCATAACCAGCTGGGCACTTTTCACACACAGTCACGCCAAGCTCGAGCACCTTTTCCACAGCATCATGAATAGCAGCTGTAGCATCAGGATGCGCCGCAACGGCAAGACCTGCCGCCATATGCGCTTGTAAAGCACGGAAAAAGCCGCCGCCCATGTTGGTACCGTGCAACCAAATAGCTCGCTTAGCCGCCGTCAAGTCGGCAATTTGCTTTGCCACCGCACGAGCCGGTGCAGGCAAAACAAAGCGTGGCCAATTCTCAGGCTCCTTGTCAGGCAAAGCCAAAAAGACATCCTGCGTGCCGCTACCAATATCAAGGCACAAGGTTGGCCCCGTCAAGGCTTGGCACAAAATATCCGTCTGCTTGGCTGGGGGCATGGTACCTATATATAATGGAGTCGCCATGTTGTATCCGTGAGGTATAGTAGTTTCAAGTTTTCAGGGCATAGCAATGCATATCTATGCCCTCCGCTCCATCTTCATACAAGTAAAGTACTCACATGGGAAGCCATGAATGGGTGTAAAAAAGGAATTCTCGCTCTCCTTAAGCGATAAAAAAGATACAGAACTCATATTTTTCAAAAAAAAATGAAAAAACATAAAAAAAAGCTTGCAGTCCGACGCCAAGGAGCATATAGCTTTTCTCCCGACGCCGAAGTGGTGGAATTGGTAGACACGCTATCTTGAGGGGGTAGTGAGCCAACGCTCGTAAGGGTTCGAGTCCCTTCTTCGGCACCATCTTTATGATGCGATTTAAGCCTTCAACGTAAGTTGAGGGCTTTTTTTGCGTCTTCTGTTTGGTATTGACCGTTCCCACACACTTCCAATCGAAGCCATAAAACACTGCTACCACCTTTACCAATAAAAAAAGCCCTCCGTGCGCCGCGAACGACATACGAAGGGAGACTTACCATCGCAATTAAAAAGTTTAGAAAGGGGATGGGGGTCTGGGGGA
>JAWXUA010000216.1:0-3146 GCA_044433065.1 Pseudomonadota bacterium | reverse complement strand
ACGCCCCCCCCCCAAAAAAAAACAAAGGCCTCGGTGAGGGGAACACCAAGGCCTTTGTGAACCAAAACAAAAAACTTGCATATGAGGGAATATGCTTTGGTATAAGAAAATATTCTTATAGTAACATTATAAAAGCAAATATCATGCCATAATGATGCTTTTGCAGAACAAAAAAATTTACTGATATTCAAGTATGTTAAAGCATACACTTCGCAGCTTAGCATCCAGCATAAAAAATACTTGACGAAATTTCGTAATTAGCGAAATATCGTTTCTATATTCCGTTACGAAATACCATAACATAGTCGCCATAAGTCTATGGACACTGCAACGAGGCCCACCATGCCCATCATTGAAGGTTACGCAAAACTGTCACCGCAAGTCTTACAGCATTTCGACATTTCACCATTCTTTGATATGCTCCTCAAAATGCCACAGCAGCGCACCATCGAAGGGCTTTTGCAGTTCAGTACAGGCGTATATCGCGGTACGCACGTGCCTTTAGCAGCACTTTGGCTTTTAGATGAAGATCGTGAAGATCATGAAGATCAGGGACAAAGTCCAACCACAGAAAAGACACAGCAACCTGATGATGCAGAGCAAAAACATAACAGCCAGTCAAAACCAAGAACTCTCCGCCTTCGCCAAACAGCAGGACGCCATAAACAATCGCCCTATGAATGGACACATGCCCAAGGAACATTCGCCACCCTTCCCTACACAGAACCTTTTGTTGAGCCCATTTTAGGAATTGTTGCGGCCACACAAAGCTCCGTGACTGTGGCTGAGCCAAAACTGTGGCAGAGGCCAGACTGGGCTATACGCGAAGGATATGAAGCCTATGCAGCCTTTCCGCTACTCTATAAAGGTAAGCTTTTCGGAGTCTTAGCAATTTTTTATGACTGCACAATGACAGGGCCTCTTGCACCGCTTTTTTCACTACACCACAAATTGCACACCATTTACGCGGATACCTTCGCAGCAGCAGTGGTCAATGCCCATGCCTTTGAAGAAGTTGATCGCCTACGGGCACGGCTTGAGGCTGAAAACGAAACCTTGCGCCAACAGGTTGAACGACGGCAAGCAGCTCTCACTCCCTTCATCGTTGGCGACAGCGCGGCACTTAGGCGCGTACTTGAGCAAGTGGACATGGTTGCGCCCACAGACGCCACAGTGCTCATCCAAGGCGAATCTGGCACTGGCAAAGAGCTTATGGCTGAGGCTATCCACCGCCGTAGCCAGCGAGCAAAGCAGCCCCTTGTGCGCGTCAACTGCTCAGCTATTCCGCGTGAACTTTTTGAAAGCGAATTTTTTGGCCACGCCAAAGGGGCCTTTACCGGAGCTCTACGCGAACGCATCGGCCGCTTTCAAATGGCTCACGGTGGCACCTTATTTCTTGATGAAGTTGGGGAAATCCCTTTGGAACTCCAAGGGAAACTCCTTCGTGTCCTGCAAGAAGGCACCTTTGAGCGCGTTGGGGAAGACAAAAGTCGCGCTGTAGACGTGCGCATCATCGCCGCATCAAACCGCGATCTATTCACCGAAGCCGAACGCGGAACCTTCCGCCATGACCTCTTTTATCGCCTCAGCGTCTTCCCTATTCATCTGCCTGCATTGCGGCAAAGACCTGAAGATATTCCACTTTTAGCACAACACTTCATCGAAAGAGCTAGCCTCCGCTTCAAAATCCCTGCACCTCGCCTCACAGCATCAGCCCTCACGTACCTACAGCACCATGAATGGCTTGGGAATGTTCGTGAGCTCGAAAACGCCATTGAGCGCGCTGTCATCATGGCATCAGATGGCGAGCTGGGGCCTTTATCCACCACGCCACGGGCTACCGAAATGGGGGATACTACCGCAGTGCACAGCACGCATCTTCAATCGATGCCTGAAAATCCATACTCCACGCTTTTACAGACCAATTCTCCCTCCCAAGCCCTTGACTCGCACAAAATTATCGAAGAAAAACAATGGCTTGAGCTACAACGTCAAAACATTGTACGCGCCCTAGAAGCCAGTCAAGGTCGCGTGCATGGTAAAGGTGGTGCTGCAGAAAAACTTGGCATTCCATCAACGACCTTGCGCTCCCGTATGGCTAAATTAGGTATAACGTCATAAGCATTCCCTCCCAGATACGTCGTCCCCATTCCATCAGTAGCGTCAACCTTTGACGGCAACAAAGGCATGCGCTATGATAGCGCATTGGTACATTTTTCTTATTGAGGTAGTCTTTTGAGTAATTCCATCGGTATTATAGCTGGTAGAGGGCAGTTCCCTGTGCTTGTGGCACGTGAGGCAAAGGCTGCTGGCAAGCGCGTGGTCATGTGTGGTTTTCATGGGCACACAGACCCTGCCATTGCCGCCGAAGCAGACGCTTTTTTAATGCTGCATCTCGGGCAATTTGGCCGCGTCGTCTCCTTTTTTGAGGAGCAAAAGTCCACCGATGTCTGTTTTGCAGGTGGCATCAACAAGCCACGAGCCCTTGACCTACGTCCTGACTGGCGTGCCGCACGTGTGCTCTTCCGCCTCCGCGGCAAAGGTGACAACGCCATCCTCCACGCTGTCATTGAAGAGCTTGAGCACGATGGGCTGAACGTTGTCCAAGCTGCTGAGCTCGTGCCCAATCTCCGCGCACCGCAAGGAGTTCTCAGTCGTCGCCAGCCCACCGAGGAAGAATGGGACGACATTAAGCAAGGCTGGCCCATTGCACGCATAATGGGTAAGCTCGATATTGGCCAATGCATCGCCATGAAGCGCGGCATCGTCCTTGCCGTAGAAGGCCCAGAAGGCACAGACGCCGCCCTCAAGCGAGGCGGTGAAATCGGTAAATCCGACTGCGTGGCCATCAAGCTCGTGAAGCCCGGACAGGATGAACGCATCGACCTACCAGCTCTCGGCATCACCACCATCAATACTCTCATCGAGCACGGCTACTCCTGCCTCGCCTTCGAGTCAGGCAAAACTCTCTTCTTTGACCGACAAGAAAGCCTTGACAAAGCTAACGCCCATGGCCTCGCTATCGTTGCCCTCGAAAGTACCTTTGAAGGTGATGATTTAGGGGTGTAATTTTTTTGCTGGGGGAGGGCAAAACTTTTGGAGAAGTTTTTTTGCTGGGGGAGGGAGAAAACTTTTGGAAAAGTTTT
>JAWXUA010000215.1:0-3180 GCA_044433065.1 Pseudomonadota bacterium | reverse complement strand
GGGGGAAGGAGGAAACTTTTTCAAAAGTTTCCTCCTTCCCCCCAGTAAAAAAAATTACAAGAGAAAAATCATGGCTAAAAAGAAAAATCGTCCAGCCCCAGAAAGTTTAGGTCTTGCCTGTTTCGGTGTAGATTCCCACGCCCATTTAAGTATGGATGGCTTTGGCGAAGATGTGAACGAGGCCATAGAGCGTGCCACAGCGGCTGGTGTAGCACAGATTGGTAATGTTTTTTTGGGCCCAGATGCCTATCTTGCGGAAAGAGGCTTGTTTGAAGGGAAAGATACGATATTCTTTTTATTGGGCATTCATCCTAACGACTCGCAGGCTTGCACGGAAGAAGCCCTTGCAACCATGAAAGCTTGTTTTACAGAAGATGCAAGATTGAAGGCTGTGGGTGAAATTGGCCTTGATTATTACTGGGATGATTGCCCAAAGGATATTCAGGAAAAGGCCTTTCGGGCGCAACTTGCCATGGCCAAAGAATTGGATTTGCCCGTAGCCATTCATTCGCGCGATGCCCACGACGACAGCATCCGGATTTTGGAAGAGGAAGGATTTGCTGGCCGCCCAGTGCTTTGGCATTGTTTTGGTAGCGATTGGTCTGTTGCCTCGCGGCTTTTGGATAATGGTTGGCACATCTCTATACCCGGTCCTGTGACCTACAGTGCTAATCAGATGGTCCGCGATGCTGTGCGCTGTATCCCATTAGATAAATTGATGATTGAGACAGACTCACCGTATCTTTCAGCTGAACCCTATCGTGGCAAGCGTAATGAACCTGCCTACACTGTTTTTACCGCCCAGTGCATTGCAGAAGTGCGTACTATGGAAATTAGTGAAATTTGGAAGATTTGTGGCGATAATGCGCGGCGTTTTTTTGGCTTGAAAGCCTTATAGTTTACATAGATGGTACAAAGGCTAGCTCCATAATGGGGCTAGCCTTTTTCTAACTATATGCAGCTTCTTTAAGGGTGTTTGATATATAGGCATTGATACTCATGCTGTTCGACTTTGCCTTAGCATACACAAGTTCATACAGTTCTGGGTCAAGGCGCAAGGCAAATTTTCCATCTTTCTTTTTAGGGCTAAGTCCTTTTTCTTGGCAAAGTTCTAAAAACACGCGCAAAGATATCTGTCCCTCTGCCTTCAGTCCCTCAATGTCTTGAGCATAAAAATCTGCATTGCCATTTAAGCCCACAAATTCCCCACGAAACATTTCTATTTCAGAGTCATAACTAATAATAGCCTTATACCCTTGATCAAATTCTAAAATATTCTTCATGGTTTAACTCCGTTTTTAGCTAACCATTTGCGGATAGACGCAACAGCTCCCTTATCCGTAGTAGGTTCTGGATGTGGTCTATGAAAGACAAGAACTTCATCAAACAAAAAAACACCTATGCGCGAACCTTCACGCTCGCTAATTTCACCCCCAAGGGCTACAAAAAGGCTTTCAATATCGGCCCAATTGATTGTTCCTGAAACAGGTCGCGCATAGATTTTTTCTAATGTTGTCCTGTGTTTTTTTTCATGAAGAAATAATATTAAAAAATAATATCATGTCAAGAATAAAAAACCATCTGGAAAAGCCCTTTATTCGACGTTTTCGAATAAAGGGCTTTGCATGAAGTAGATTGTGCAGTGTGAATGCGTATTACTACTTCCCTTCAGCTCTCGCAAAAGCTTCTGCAATACTCTCTTCGTAAGGCGCAGTCAGCACACCCATTTCCGTAATGATACCAGCGATAAGATGAGCAGGTGTCACGTCAAAAGCAAAATTGAAGACGGGCACGTCATCGGGTGTGATTTGGGTTGCGCCAACGTGGGTTACTTCGGTTGGCGTACGGTTTTCAATGGGAATTTCCTTACCTGTTGGGGTGTTACGGTCGATGGTGGAGAGCGGCGCGGCCACATAGAAAGGGATACCGTGCTCACGTGCGAGGAGCGCAACAGAATACGTACCGATTTTATTGGCAGCGTCGCCGTTGGCCGCGATGCGGTCCGCACCCACGACAACTTTTTGCACCATGCCGCGTTGCATAAGCAGACCACAGGCATTATCGCAAGCGACGGTCACAGGAATATTGTCTTCTTTAAGCTCGAAGGCGGTGAGGCGTGCACCTTGCAAGAATGGGCGCGTTTCGTTGGCGATGACTTGAACGGACTTACCAGCGTCCACAGCCCCACGGATAACACCGAGAGCTGTGCCGTAGCCAGCGGTGGCCAGAGCGCCAGCGTTGCAGTGGGTCATGATGGTGTCGCCGTCGTCCATGAGCGTCGCGCCGTGTGCTCCCATACGTTTATTGATGGCGATGTCGTCGAGGTGGATGCGGTGCGCTTCCCGAATCCAGACGGTGATAAGCGTAGAAAGGTCAATATTTTCAAAGCCTTCCCAGATTGCTTGCATGCGGTTGACGGCCCATGAGAGATTGACAGCTGTTGGGCGCGCTTCGGCAATGCGCTTAAGCAGCACTTCCAGAATGGGGCGCCACATATCGTTTTGCATGGCCATGGCTTCGTAAGCCGCAATGACACAGCCCCAAGCTGCGGTCACGCCAATCGCTGGAGCGCCGCGCACGACCATGACTTGCAGAGCGGTTACGATGTCGTCGGTGTTGCGGCAAGGGAAATCAAGCTCTTGTGTTGGCAGATAACGTTGGTCGAGAAGGTGTAAGGTGTTCGTTGTGGCGTCAAAGCGGATATGGCGTTCCATGGTGTATCTAATTTCCTTTGATATAATAGTAAGTTAGTGTTGTAATGTATGTCTTGTTTTCTAAAGAATAGCTATAAAGACGAATGTCCTTATATATTGATGCTTTTACCCTGTCAGTGAGAGGCTTGCAAGGTTCTTTTTGAGAGAAAATGATGACTTTTAAAAAAACTTTCAAAAAAATGAAAAAAAGTGTTGACGGCGAGCGTGGTTTCCCCTAAAAGTTCTCTCCGCGCTGAGGAACAGCAGGACGAAGCGAGTCGGCAACGACGGCAGGATTCTTGCTAAGTTTTTATGATTATTCATGAAAAGCCTCACAGAATGACAATGGTCATTTTGAAAAGCGCAACCGCTCTTTGTTAACTGATTGCTTGCACGACTTTGAGTCAAAGCAAAAAGATTTGAAAAAAGTGAAAATAAGTTCTTGACAAGTTCAGGGCGTTTCGCTAAGTTCCAAATCCGCGCTTTG
>JAWXUA010000214.1:0-3202 GCA_044433065.1 Pseudomonadota bacterium | reverse complement strand
CCCATAAAGGACGAAACCATGTTCTCAAAATTCTTCATAGACAGACCCATCCTAGCCAACGTCATTGGTATTGTGGTGCTACTGCTTGGTGCTGTGTCACTCTTTACCTTGCCCGTAGCGCAGTACCCAAACATCACGCCGCCCACAGTCATGGTGACCACGTCGTATCCAGGTGCCAGTGCAGAAGTCTTGGCGGACACGGTGGGGGCTCTCATCGAGGAAGAGGTCAATGGCGTTGAGGGCATGCTGTACATGTCGTCCACGAGCTCAAGCGATGGCACGTATAAACTGACGGTGACCTTCGAGGTAGGCACGGACATTGATATTGCCACGGTCTTGGTGCAAAACCGCGTGAATATTGCGCAGCCGCAGTTGCCACAAGAGGTGCGGTCGCAGGGTATTGTGGTGCAGAAACAGTCGCCATCCATCTTGCAGGGCATCACCATCAGCTCCCCAACAGGTGAGTATGACGACTTGTACCTGAGCAATTTTGCGGACATCAACATTTGCGACACCTTGGAGCGTATTCAGGGTGTGGGCTCGTGCGTGAGCTATGGCGCAGCCACGTATAGCATGCGGCTGTGGCTTGATGCGCCTAGGATGAAAAGCCTTAATCTGAGTACTAGCGACGTTTTAAGCGCTGTGCAAAGCCAGAATGTGCAGGTTGCGGCTGGTGAGATTGGTGGCATGCCAGCACCAGATAACCAAGTATTTCAGCTCACTGTGCAGGCCCAAGGGCGGCTTGATACGGTTGAGGAATTTGAGAATATCATCATTAAAGCTGTGACGCCTGATACCAGTTCCACGTCAGGTTCCACATCAGGTTCCACGTCAGGTAGTATGAGCGCAAATCCCACAAGCCGTGTGGTGCGCCTTAAAGACGTAGCTCGGGTGGAGCTTGGCGGCGAAAGTTATACGACCTACGCCCAAGCCAACGGCAAGCCCACAGCCCTCGTGCTTGTCTATTTACTCCCAGGAGCTAACGCGCTTGAAGTCTCGCAAAGCGTCATCGCTGAGATGGAAGAGCTGTCCAAGACCTTCCCACAGGGCGTTGCGTGGCAGGTCACCTATGACACGTCGCGCTTCGTGTCCGCCGCTGTGCAAGAAGTCTACGTTACGCTCATTGAAGCGGCCCTACTGGTTCTCGTGGTAATCATCGTTTTCTTGCAGGATTGGCGCGCAACCCTCGTGCCAGCCACAGTCATTCCTATCGCTATCTTGGGTGGCTTTGCGGCCATGGTCGCCTTAGGGTTTACCATTAACATGGTGACATTATTCGGTATTATTCTGGCCATCGGCATCGTCGTGGACGACGCCATCATGGTCGTAGAAGGCGCAGCCCACGAAATTGACCAAGGTGCCGACGCTAGAGTCGCTACCATACGCGCCATGCAAAAGCTCTTTGGGGCCATCATCGGCGTGACCCTCGTGCTCGCGTGCGTCTTCATCCCAGCATCCATGCTCGACGGCATCACAGGCTCGCTGTACCGCCAATTCGCCCTCGTCATCGCGTCCACAGCGTTCCTCTCAGCCCTCATGGCAGCCACCCTCACGCCAGCCCAATGTGCCCTTTTTCTCCGCCCAGTAAAAATGGGCCGCAACGCCTTTTACCGCGGATTTAACCGCATCTACAGTGCGTCCGAGCGCGGCTTCGTGTCCCTTTTGCGCCACATGATTCGCTACGCTAAAACCTCTGTGCTCATTTTTGCCATCATCATCGGCGCAACCTTCTACGGTTTTGACCGCCTCCCCACAGGCTTCTTACCCGAAGAGGACCAAGGTTTTTGCATCATCATTGCTCAGCTTCCCAACGGTGCGTCCCAAGTGCGTACACGCCAAGTCACCGATAAAATTAATGAAGCCCTAGCCCAAAATCCGCACATCGCTGACTGGATTACCATGGGCGGCATGTCCATGCTCACTGGCGGCACAGCCTCCAACGCAGCAGCCATGTTCGTAGTCTACAAAGACTGGAGCGAGCGCGCTGAAGGCGTCACCCAAGACATCATCATGGACAGCATCCGCGCCGAAACGTCGCAAATCCAAGAGGCCATGGTCCTTGTGGTTGCGCCGCCGCCCATCCAAGGTCTTGGCAACACTGGCGGTTTTGAAATGATGGTCCAGCAACGCGCATCAGGCACACCTTTCGAGCTTCAAGATGCCGTCTATTCCATGATGTTCGAGGCGGCCACCCAAAGCTCCGTCCGTGGTGTCTCCACAACCTACTCCGCTGAAACGCCACAACTCTACGCCAACATCGACCGCACCCAAGTCCAAGATTATGGTCTTGCCATGGAAGACGTCTTCGCCACCATGCAAGCCTATATGGGCTCATCGTACATCAACGATTTCAATAAGTTCGGGAAATCTTACCAAGTGCGCATGCAGGCCGAAAGCCAATTCCGTGGCGCAGCTTCTGACATTGGGCAGCTCGAAGTCCGCAATGCCAAAGGCGACATGGTACCCCTCTCAGCCGTCATGGACATTCAGAACACCGTAGGCCCCCAGACCATCACGCGCTATAATCTCTATCCATCCGCGTCTCTCATCGGTGACGCCAGCCCAGCCTTCAGCTCAGGTGACGCTCTCGCCACCATGGATGCCCTTGCCGCAGAAGTCCTGCCCCAAGGCATGGGTTTCCAGTGGACTGGCATCGCCTACCAAGAAATCCTCGCAGGCAACCAAGCCTATTTCGTCTTCGCTTTCGCCATCCTCATGGTCTTCCTCGTACTCGCAGGTCTCTACGAAAGTTGGTCCATCCCAGCCGCCATCATTCTTGGCGTGCCCCTAGCGCTCCTTGGCACCTACATCGCCCTCGTCATTCGCTCCATGGACAACAATCTCTATACCCAAATCGGCATCGTCCTGCTCATCGCCCTCGCTAGTAAAAACGCCATCCTCATCGTCGAATACGCCACAACCCTTCGCCATTCAGGTCTCTCCATCCATGACGCAGCCCTCGAAGCAGCTCGCGAACGCTTCCGACCCATCCTCATGACTTCCTTCGCCTTCATCCTCGGCGTCGTCCCACTCCTCACCGCAACAGGCGCAGGCGCCTCAAGTCAACGCGCCCTAGGCACCGCCGTCTTCGGTGGCATGCTCGGATCAACCTGCATCGCTGTTTTATTTGTACCTTTGTTTTTCTTTATTATTCAAAGTGCAAAGGAAAAGTTGGGTAAGTAGGTTTGGTGGGGGATTTGGG
>JAWXUA010000213.1:0-3213 GCA_044433065.1 Pseudomonadota bacterium | reverse complement strand
GGGGGGAGGAGGAAAACTTTCGAGAACGTTTTCCTCCTCCCCCCAGCATATAATAACCTACTTCCCTTGCCCTTGTTCGGCCTCATCGGCAGGGCGGATTTGTACACGGGTCATGACGCGGAACACGCCTTCCTTGAAGCGGAAGAGCATATCTTGGAACATGTTGAAACCTTCGCGCTTGTACTCGAGCTTAGGGTCACGCTGACCGTAACCGCGCAGGCCAATACCTTCGCGCAGATGGTCCATATTACGCAGATGCTCTTTCCAGCAGCGGTCAAGCTCTTGGAGCATGAAATACCGTGCCATGTCGTTGTACGAAGTACCTGTAGTAGCGCGCAAATATTCAAGAATTTTCTGCACAGCGTCGTGAGCTTCTTCTTGAGTTGGGAGCACTGGGTTTGGCTGAATGACGCGGATAATGGCCACGGATTCTACGAGGCGTGCCCACATAGCTTGGATGGCTTCCTCAGTCATTTTAGCCTTACCGTCCTCATCTTGAGGCATGGTGGAGTAAATATCGTCGAGAATTTCGTCGAGGAAGCTGTCGAGAGTTGGCGACAGGTCTGGGCTTGTCATGGCGTCGCGGCGCAAGGTGTAGACCACGTCGCGTTGCTGGCTCATGACATTGTCGTAGTCAAGCAAAGTTTTACGGATTTCAAAGTTGTGGCCTTCCACGCGCTTCTGGGCGTTTTCAATGGCACGGGAAACCATGCGTGCTTCGATGGGTTCGCCGTCCTGCATGCCAAGCTTCTGCATGAGGCCAGCAATGCGTTCAGAACCGAAGAGGCGCATGAGGTCGTCTTCGAGTGAGAGGTAAAAACGCGATGCACCAGGGTCACCTTGACGACCTGCACGACCACGTAACTGGTTGTCAATACGGCGACTTTCGTGACGCTCAGTGCCCATGATTTGTAAACCACCAGCTTCGCGCACACCCTCACCAAGTACAATGTCCGTACCACGACCAGCCATGTTGGTGGCGATGGTAACACGGCCAGCTTGACCAGCTTGGGCAATGATTTCAGCTTCTTTTTCGTGATGCTTAGCGTTCAAAACATTGTGTGGCACGCCTTTTTTCTTGAGCATGACCGACAACATTTCTGATGTCTCAATGGAAATAGTGCCCACCAAAACAGGACGGCCAGACTTGTGGTGCTCTGCAATGTCGTTGATGATGGCGTTGTATTTTTCGCGCTTGGTGCGGTAAATGGCGTCAGCATAGTCCTTACGCATAAGCGGACGGTTGGACGGAATAGAAACAACATCGAGGTTGTAAATCTGAGTAAATTCAACAGCTTCTGTATCTGCTGTGCCCGTCATACCCGCAAGCTTTTCATACATGCGGAAATAATTCTGGAAGGTAATGCTTGCAAGAGTCTGGTTTTCAGCCTCAATCTTCACGCCTTCCTTAGCTTCAAGAGCTTGGTGTTGGCCATCGCCAAAGCGACGACCAGGCATGAGGCGGCCCGTAAATTCGTCAACGATAACGACTTGATTATCCTTAACAATGTAGTCAACATCGCGGCGGTATACAGTGTGCGCCTTAAGGGCCTGCATGATATGGTGCTGAATGGAAATGTTGGATGGGTCGTACAGGTTCTCGATATTGGTGAGCTTTTCGCAGTGCGCAACGCCAGCATCGGTCAACATGGCTGTGCGGGCTTTCTCGTCCACAGAATAATCCGTTTCTGGGATGAGCTGTTGTGCTACCTTGTTGATTTTACGGTACATATCCGTGGAATCTTCAGCTGCGCCAGAAATAATGAGCGGCGTTCTGGCTTCGTCGATGAGGATGGAGTCAACTTCGTCAACAATGGCGAAATAATGGCCACGTTGCACCAATTGTTCCTTATAAAACTTCATATTATCGCGCAGATAGTCGAAGCCAAATTCGTTGTTGGTGCCGTAGGTAATGTCCGCGGCATAGGCTTCTTTACGCTGTGCATCGTCAAGGCCATGCACAATGACGCCTACAGAAAGTCCAAGGAAATTATAGAGTTGGCCCATCCATTGGGCGTCACGGTTGGCAAGGTAGTCGTTTACCGTTACAACGTGCACGCCTTTACCCATGAGCGCATTCAGGACAACAGCAAGGGTTGCCACAAGGGTCTTACCTTCGCCAGTCTTCATCTCAGAAATTTTGCCATCGTTGAGTACAGCGCCGCCAATGAGCTGCACATCAAAGTGACGCATGTTTAAAACGCGCTTACCAGCTTCACGCACAAGGGCGAAAACTTCAGGCATCAAATCCTTCAGATCGCGGCCATTTTGCGCTTCTTCAGCAAACTGCTGCATGCGGATAGGGAAATCATCGTCGCTCAAAGCTTCCATTTCAGGCTCAAGGCTCTGGACCTTGGCAACCATGGGGCGTAAACGCTTAATATAGCGGTCATTCTTGGAACCAAAAATCTTTTTGAAAATATAGCCGAACATTATGTCTCCTGCACGGGTTTGTGCGGTATGGGCGCGGATTGAATACGAAAATATGTCCTTGCGAATAGTACAGAATTGTAAAGTATTACGCAAATAGAAAAGGTGTGTGGGATTGTTTGGTTGAATAACGTTTGCGGCCACATGACGAGGCGAAGTTTGTCGGATTAATACCGCACAAGCTCTCGTGCTGCATCACGTTCTTCAGCGCGACGTTGCAAAGTCTCGCGTTGGTCATGGAGCTTTTTACCGCGGCCAATGGCGATATCAACCTTCATGCGACCAGCTTTTAAATAGATTTTGGTAGGCACAATGGTCATGCCTTTTTGCTCGACGGCGAGGGTCAGACGATAAATTTCATACCGATGAAGCAGGAGCTTACGGTTCTGGTCTGGGTCATGTTGGCTGTAGCCAGCATTGTTGTAGGGCGCGATATGCAGGCCCACAAGGAAGGCTTCACCGTTGCGGAAGTCCACATAGCTGTCACGGAAATTCACATGTCCAGCTCGGAGGCTTTTCACCTCAGAACCAGTCAGGACCATGCCAGCTTCGTGGTTGTCCGAAAGTTCATACAGGTGGCGAGCCTTTTTGTTAACAGCAATAACATTGCTCGATTGGGCTTTCTTTTTACTCATATATAGTACTCACTTGTCATAAAGATGACGGATAGTTCAAAAGGAAAAAGCTCATCCCCCTCATGCGCCGCGAATATGCATTCAACGACACCCATTTTCTTCGCAATTAAAAAGCTTTGAAAGGGGATGGGGGTGTGGGGGAAAGAGC
>JAWXUA010000212.1:0-3268 GCA_044433065.1 Pseudomonadota bacterium | reverse complement strand
GATGGGGGTCTGGGGGAAGGGAAAAAACTTTTTCAAAAGTTTTTTCTCTTCCCCCAGCTTTAAAAAACTACACCCTTTCAATGTCAGCAAATTGATCATGAATGGCCACACCAGGTGCACCTGTGGCCATGCGCCCCATGTCAGCGGCTTCGTCGTCGACGCAATTTTGGACATTATATTCCACATTGCCGCCGTACCACGCTTCGTACATGACAAGGCAGTCGGCCTGCACATTGGTGCTGATGCGCGCACGCAAGACCACGTCACCAAGGTCATTGAAGACGCGTACAATGTCACCTTCCCTAATGGACTTGGCCTCGGCAAGACGTGGATGCAGGTAGACAAAGGGCTGTGGGTCCACGTCACGCATCCAGTCGAGATTGATGAATTGTGAGTGGATGCCAAACTTGGTGTGCGGCGTGAGCAAGCGATATGGCGCATAGGGCTTGCGTGGTGGTACGTAGACGGGCAAGGCATTGTGCCCATGCTCGGCACAGAGATCGGAGCGAAATTCATATTTGCCCGACGGAGTTTGGAAGACGAAATCGTGCCATGCTGGCTTGGCGGCAAGCTTGGATTTACGCGGCCCATTGAGCAATTCCTCCCAACGTGTGAGACCGAACTGGTCGAGAATGGCTGGAGAGAATTCCTTGGCCGTGAAGGATTGTTCATCCACATCTTGGGGGAACGTGCATGAACCTTGTTCCATGGCATTCATGGTGCGTGAAAGGAGCGCGGCAATATGCAGATTGCTTTTGGCTTCGTGCATGGGCTTGATAGCCTGCTCGTTTATGGATAGCCAATAGTTCCAATAGGATACGTTAACTGTCCACTCTTCAAAAAGCGTTGTGACGGGCAAGACAATATCAGAATTAGCCACAGTCTCGGTGAAGAATTGTTCCACAGAGATGACCGTATCAATGCTATCAAAGGCGCGTTCGAGCTTGTGGCGGTCAAAGTCTTGGGCAAAGGGATTTTTGCACGATGACCATAACATACTGATTTTAGGATTATTTTTGTCTATCGGTCCCGCATTGATGTCCAGAATTTCTTGGGCTGTCTTGTTAATATTGAGGAGGCGATCGCCGTACGTGATATGCTCTGTCTTATGCTCATCGGCTATGGCCGCGGCAAGATTTCCCTCTGCTTCTGAAGCGTTGTGGCCAAATTCACCCTTGGCCTTGGCAGCATCACCCACAATCACACCTGTGGAGCCTTGGGGCGGCTTTTGGTTCATGGCATTATAGGCAAAATCCCATGTTTTGACTTGCCCATAGCGCGCACCGCCACCAACTTTACCCACGTGACCGCACATGGCGACCAATGCATCGATACTCCGCACCATGGCACCGCCATTGGTGTGGCGTTGCATACCGTAGCCAATCCAGACAGTGGCAGGCTTTGCTGTGGCAAATTCTTCGGCCACCATGCGGATTTGATGCGCTGGAATGCCTGACGTCTGGGCTGCCCATTCCACGCTTATATTGTTGCGTAGATACGAAGCAAACTCTTCAAATCCTTGAGCATATTGAGTCACAAAATCAGCATCGTAGAGTTTTTTATCCAAAATATGCCGCGCCATACCAAGGGCAAGGGCCCCATCTGAGGCTACTTTGGCTTGCCAAAAAAGGTCTGCTTTGGCTGCGGTTTCTGTTAAAACAGGGTCAATGACCACAATTTTGGCGCCACGAGATTTAGCCTCATAGATGTATTTCATGGAATGCATGGAGCATGCCGCAGGGTTCGCACCCCATAAAATAACATAGCGCGACTGGGCCATATCCTCGGGATCATTGGCCCACATGGCACCGAAATCGTACGTTTGGGCATCAATACCTGCTGGCCAGCATGGCGTGCCGATGAAGCGGCTTGTATAGCCTATGGACGACATCATGCCCTCGACGCAATAGTTGGTGATACCGAAGTTGCCAGAATACTTGGTTAAAGCAAGGCCAAGTGTATTGCCATCGCGCTTTTTGAGGTCCAGAATTTTTGTGGCAATATGCGACATAGCTTCCTCCCACGATACACGACGCCAACGACCAGAACGTCGTCCATCCTGCATCATGGGATATTTTATACGGTCAGGACTGTATATACGACGTAGATAACTGTATCCTTTAACGCAAAGACCACCATTGGTATACGTTGAAGACTGTGCACCTTCCACAAAACGGACTATACCATCTTTTATGTACGATTGTATGCTACATGTATCAAAGCAATTGCGAGGGCAAGCATTACGAAACATGGTATAGTCTGATAATTTGAAAGGACGACCATACATTCCTGAACCTGCATCAGGATTAAATTGTACTATACTAGATGCATATGATGCTTTTGGTATAAGTAATGCACACGGTAAACTCATGATGCTGCCTGTTGCCAGCAATGCTTTTAAAACTTTTCGTCGTGAATATTTTTCTTTATTGCTATCATTACTGCTTTTAATAGCCATTATAACACTCCTTTATGATAGTACAGTGTATACTACTTCCATACTTATGCTTAGATAAGCTATGTATATTCAATAGAAGTATACCCATGATATTTTCAATGAGATAATACATACTACGATTTGCATCATAATATGTATTATTTTGGCATGCTTTATCTATGAATTGTGGAACCCACATGGACATATGCGTTGTTAGGTGTGACAAATACATGTGGCATTCATCCTTCACAGCATGAGAACCTTCAAAACCACGACACCAATCTTGAACGGCTACAAGAGCTAGAAGTGCGTCCAATTCCATGGAAATATGGTCATCGGGCACAACGCCGCCCTCGCCCATAGGTGGCACGGCAAGTGAAAGTTCATCATATAGATTGCGCATTTCAAGACTTACACGTCCCATCAATTGCTCCTCTGGTTCAAGATATACCGAGGCATAAGGCGGAGCTTGCACTGCCATGGGACCCACAAAAAGATGATTGTAAGCATATTCAAATTCGGTCCAATCTATTGAATTTATTTCACTTTGCTTAAAAAAATGGCTGCAAGCGTTACGCAAATCATGTGCGTGCTTTGCCATAAAAAAATCCCGTAAGGCCGCTATATGCTCACATGAGAACGACACCGTGGCTCTTTCACACGCACCAAGCAGCGTGCTTTGACTCTGCATAAAGACCTCCCGTAATCAATGGCTTCACCGCCACCAACATCAGAAATATCCATAAATTCAATGAAATACGAAGGCATTCAATAGAAAACAATCCAAGTGAGGAGAGAGAGAGAGAGAGAGAGAGAGAGAGAGAGAGAGAG
>JAWXUA010000211.1:0-3300 GCA_044433065.1 Pseudomonadota bacterium | reverse complement strand
CAATCTTCGGCCTCAATCTTTTGTATGTCCCACGTCAGGACTTCGCCATCAGGCGTATTGACCTTGGCCACAGCAACTGTGCTTTCATAGGCGCTGTTGATGGTCTCAAGCTGGCTTTGCTGTGCTTCTTCAAGGGTCGGCGGCGTATCGGCTATTTCCTCAAGGCGCGTCTTCTCAGCTTCCCAAAGTGTAGCAAATGGTGCAACCCATACGGCATAATCAGCTTCACCAGACAAGGACTTATTAGGCGTTGCGCTATCCACAAACTCCACATGCCCCTGCCCATTTGCCCATTGAATGGCGTGAATAGAAGAAGAATGGATGGTATCCGTAATGGATATACCACTTAATTCTTCAAGGTTTAGTGCTATATTATTAACAATAACAATAGTATCAACTGGTACAATAGTAACTTTTTCTTTCATGTTGTTATCCTTAGAGCTTCATAATATATGCAAGAGCATAGTATGATGGAAGGTTTTGTGTGTGACTGTGAGAGCCAGAGGAACCTATTGAAGAGCTTTTGCCTAGAGTAGCACTCGTACTGGTCCCCCGTAAGGCGTAGCTTAAGTCATTACTAGCATTATTAAACTTATATGGCACTTGTAGAGAGGCAGTCAGGTTCTCCCCAGAGGAAGTGGACACATTAGCTGCTAAATAGTGTGTATGACTAGGCGTCGTTGATGTCGTCAGCGTAGTACTACCAGTTGTAGTACTACCACCAGTTGCGCCAACAGCATACGTACTACCCGCGCCCATAATAAACCTATCGCGTAGGTCAGGTGTATCATTTGTGCCGTCACATAAAGCCCAACCATCAGGGATGGTGTCTGTAGAGCCAGACCACATGACAATAACGCCAGTTGGCACACCTTCTACCACAGTCTGATTCTGCCAACCCCCCCCAGTCAAAATTTTATCCTGCCCACCAGATGGAGGCACAGGCACAAGACCAGATGTACCAGCCGCGCTGGCCGTGGCAACACCCATGACAGGCACTGTCGCCGTACCATCACTACCAACTTCGAGAGACGCACTAGCCTTGACGCCACCAAGTGTGTCCGTCGAAGCTACGGGCCAATCATGACTATGATTAGCCAAATTTTCATATGCCTGAGAGAGTAAAGCCGTCCCTTCCTGAAATGCCGTTATGGCCGTCAACATGCTTTCTACGGCCCCATCTAAATCTGCCATATATCACCTCGTATTTATTCAGTTTCATTCGTTGATGTTGACGGCACATAGCCTTGATTAGTAATGAGCCAGGCTTCCATCTCCGCACGCTTCACTTCAGTTGTTGCCGTAGCGGCCAATGTCGAGAGCATTTGCGTGCGGAGAGCGTCGAAGCCTTCGGCGACAGTCTCATCATCATTGAGTTTGGTGGTATCGGCCGTGGGAACCATGAGGCACGGCAAACCATTTTTATACATGATGAGCACAAAGCCGTTTTGTGTTTGAATTTCGTCTGCTGACATAGACCAATCCTCGTAAAAAATGATGCAAAATGCCTGCACGTTGCGCACCGTGCAAGCAAATTACATGGGTTTAGACATGAAGGCTATGTCTGGATTATGCCGAAGTTACAAACAAAACACCATCGGTGCGTACGTCAGTTGGCCACGTCTCAGGCACTTCGGTCACAATCTTGGTAGCAAGCAAGGTGTGATTAGTGGTGATGGCAGCAAGAGCAGTGGCGTTGTCGTGGCTATGGTTGGAGCTGGACAGACTGGTCAAGGTCGTATTGATGGTGTCAATGAGACCCTTCAAAGTCTTGCCTTGCTCAGCAGAAAGAACCTTGGCAGTACCACCAGTGGTCAAATCGTTGACGATGTCGGTGGTAGCAACCTTGCCAGAGGTCAACGCGTCAATAGTGCCAGCATTGGCATTGATGGCCGCAACAAGCTCGGAGAGACGGTCCATGGTTTCGTTGTCGTTGTCTTCACCGCTGAGGAAAGTATTCAGCGTGGTGTTGTAGCTCACCAAAAGGTCAGACAATTTTTTGAGGGTGTTGTAATCCTCAGCCAAAGTAGTGCCGTCGCTGCCGTCCTTCAACGCGTTGATGGCGGTGGAAAGCGCAGTGCTGGTGGCAGTGCTGTCAGCAGAAAGCTTGTCTTCAAGGCTGGTGGAGCCGTCAGACATGACAACGGCAGATGCGGACAATTTGTTGACGATGAGATTGCCATCAGCATCGCGCAATACACTCAGGTTCTGCAAAATCTTTTGGATAACAGACATAAAAAACTCCTAGGTAAAAAGGTTAATGAAATAGGTACTTAGAGCACCAAGTCCTCAGCCGAAATTTGTATGTAAAGGCAGGGTGGGATACGTTGTTGACCGCCAGCCAAGCCGTCGAGGCTTCGCTCTTAAGCCTCCCACCGCGAGCATTGGCTTTGCCGTTCTTAAGCCTCCCTCTTGGAGGGAGGTGGGCCTGCGTAGAAGCCGTTAACGAGCGAAGCGAGTGCTATGGACTCTAGCAGGGTCGGAGGGAGTATGCCTTTCCTCTTCCCCCCTAAAGCACCAAGCCCTCGGCAGTAATCTCAAGCAAACGCTCTTCCATAGCCGCAACCCTCACCTCAGTCTCCGCAGTGGCAGCCAAGGCGGCGAGCATTTGCTCTTGAACGCTGTCCACATTAGTGCCCATTTCATGCAGTTCACTATCAATACCCTTGAACGCGTCCACAAGGTGATATACGTCCTCCTCAAGAGTATTACTTGGCGAGGGCAGCGGAAAACCGTAATTCTCAGTCGTATCCATTTCTAAACTCCTAATTGGTGGTCAGCATGCGCAGATTTTTGACTTGTGGACGCGCAGCAGCGTTGCCCGTCAAAACAAGTTTGCAACGTGCGGACGTTTTATTGAAATCGTCCACCATCCATTGCATTTCAACCCAGCCATCGCCAAGTTCAGTGGTGGAGCTAGGGCTGCCCATACTTTCAAAATTCTCATAGGTAGCAGCAACATAGACGCTCAACGTCGTGCCAGATGGCAAATATACATCCGCAATAACTTTGACGATGCTGGTCTCTTCACCTGCATAAATAGCAGTGCTTACGTAGTCGCCAGTAATGGCCGTCGTGCCACCAACCAACTGCGAATTGATGTACACAGTGGGACTCATGTCCACAGTGCCCGTGAGCTTGGCCGTCATGGTCATCTCAGCTGTGATTTCCTCACCAAAGTGATATGCTCCCCTTTAGGTAGACAACGTTAAAGAGCCCTACTAATCTCATCGTTGAAAATCGAAATGGAGAATATGTATGACATCGGGAAAGCTGACAACATATAGTCAAGAGTTTAAG
>JAWXUA010000210.1:0-3370 GCA_044433065.1 Pseudomonadota bacterium | reverse complement strand
CCTCCCTTCCTAAACTTTTTATTTGCGACGGGAATGCAGGTCTTTGTATGCACATTCGCGGCGCATGGGGAGAGGCAGGTTCAACGTGTAAAAAAATCTCGGCAAATGGGGAAAGATAACGCTAAGGTCGGTGGCTTCGATTGCCCACCTTAGTATATTGATAAAGCGTTCCTGCTGAGTACACCTAAATCCGTGTGGCCGTAATTCCCCTTCCCCCCCCCACATAAGCAAGCAAAATACAATACCATGAAAATAGCAATAATCGGACATAAGGGACGCATGGGCGCCATGTTGGTGCGCCGTCTCAAGAAGAGTAACGAAGCGCATGCCCAAACGTTTGAACAGGAGTTTGGACAAGAGTTTGGGCATGTACATGAGGTCGTAGGCATTGACAGAACGGCCTCAGAACCGCTGACCCCAGAACGCCTTGCACCCATTGTAAAGGATGCTGACGTAATCGTACTGTGCGTTTTGGCCTCAGCCATGCGCGAAGTATGCGCCATGATTGGACCTTTACTTGAACCATGGCAAGTCCTTTCAGACATCACATCGGTGAAAGTACAGCCCATGCAAATGATGGAACGCTACCATGCTGGCCCAGTAGTCGGCACGCACCCATTGTTCGGCCCAAGCCCTTCAAAAGGCTCCACCGGCCAAATGCCTGTAACCATCACCCCAAGTTTGCGTACCCATGCAGCCCCTGCCACCATGCAAGATTGCGACGGTGTGCAGGGTTCCGACGGTGTGCAGGGTTCCGATGGTGTGCAGATTTCCATTGTCCAAGAAGAACATATCCGTAAGGTCGAAACCATTTTCGAGCTCATCGGAGCCACAACCTTTCGCGCCACAGCCAATGAGCATGACCGCTCCATGGCTGCCATCCAAGGCTTGAACTACATCTCCACTGTGGCCTATTTCGCAACTCTCGCCCACGACGAAAGCCTCATACCCTACGTAACACCCTCGTTCCGCCGACGCATGGAAGCCTCAAGAAGCCTCCTCGATGCTGACGGAAAGCTGTTCATGGGCATGTTCGAAGCTAATCCACATAGCCAAGAAATGGTCCGCGCCTTCCGTACCTACCTCGCTGTCGCCGCCTCTGGTGACGTCGATGTTCTGCTCCAACGCGCCTTGTGGTGGTGGGAGTAAGGGAGAGGAAGAGAAAGGCATACTCCCTCCGTCTCGCTGCGCTCGACACCTCCCTCCAAGAGGGAGGCTTTGGAGTTCAGCGGCTTCACTTGTTTCTTATAATGCCATAAATCTTAGCACGAATATTTTCATAGCACTCATTGCAATAGTGGGAGTGGCGAGTCTTCGTCTTAAAGCCTCCCTCTTGGAGGGAGGTGTCGCGGCCGTACTAGCCGTTAGGTGAACGCAGTAAACCTTACGGATAGTAGGCGGTGACGGAGGGAGTGTGCCTTTTCGTCTTCTGTTCTGGGAGCACCTGCGAAGCGGTGCGCATCTCTCTTCTGCCTTTCTGCTTTTTGCCTTTCTCTTCTCACTAGTAGTCCAGGCGCCGCAAGGTCGCAGTGGGTATCCAAGGAAGAAGGAAGAGCAAAAAACGTTTTAGCCAATGGGGAAGACAATGAGCTTACGACAACGGCAAGGAACCGTGTACATCATCATGCGTCCCTTGGAGTGAAGTGTATCTTTTCTCGAAGCACTGCATGGTGTCCCCTTCCATCACCGCCCAGCTTGCCCCCCCACACACACTCCAATCCCCTCCACCTCCTGATTGAGCTTGACTTTTGCCCTTTAGGCTGTACATCTTAGGTACGGGCCTGAAGGGCTCTATACATTGATATTCATTTGCCAACGACATGCGGATGCATGCAACTATTTTTTTTAGAGGAGGCCTCGATGCCGCAGCCATTTAAGGATGCCGTCACCATTTGTAAAGCCATTTTGCGTAATGGTTTTGATGCTTACGTTGTCAACATGCAGCTCCAAAAAGAGATTATGCATGAGGACAAAATTCGTGAAGTTGACATCGCATGCGAGTGCACCTTTGAAGATTTGGTGCACATGTATCCTACCATTACCAAGTCGACGCGCGACGGTGTTATTGGCGAGTTGACGGAAAACGGTACTGGGATTGCCTTTTATTTGACCGACGTTGAAGAGGCTTCGTACACAGACCGCACGCTCATGCGCATTACGCCGTATATGCTCAAACGCTTGCGTGACCTTGGCCGTGCGCCAGCTAATTTTGTCTTGTCTTATGATGCACCATCCACGCCAGAGGCCGCTGACTTTGAAGAATTCAAGGGTGGCGTCGTCCATTTGCGTGGCATTCCTGATTTGCTCTTGCGCCGCAACTATCTCTTGGCTATCCGAGCCATGCGCTTTGCTGCAAATCTGGATATGGAAATCCACCCTGCCACATGGATTGCCATCGTGCGCAGTGCTGGCCGCGTGCTCGACTACGTGCCCATGAAGGATATCATGGAAGAGTGGAAGCATGTTGAAGCCGAAAATATGTGGAAATTCGTGCAACTCTTGTTCGACTCCCAACTCCTACATGGGCTCTTACCAGAAATTGCAGCCCTTGATCGCGTCATCCAAGACCGCGACGACAACGGCACCACAGAGACCGTTTTCGAACACACCATCGCTTGCATGAAGCATTATCCAGAAGAAGAATTCCACCACGACTGGTATGGCACCCTTGCTATGATGTTCCATGACGTGGGCAAGCTCTTCACAGCGGACTACCACGAAGGCCAATGGACTTTCTACCAACACCACCGCGTTGGCGCCAAAGTCTCACGCCGCCTCATGCACCGTATGCAATTGCCAGCACAAGAAGTTGACCTCATCTGTCACCTCGTGCGCCACCACATGCGTTTCCACTTCATGCTCACCGACCGTGGCCTCCGTCGCTTCGTAGCTCTCGATGAATACCCACGTATCATCGAAATGGCACGCGCCGACATCAAAGCACGTAACGGTAGCTACACCTATTTCAACCACAATCACAAATACCTTGAACGCGCTGCTATGCCTGAAGAAATGTTCGAGCCGTTCCTCAACGGTAACGAAATCATGCGGCATACCGGACTCAAGCCTGGTCCTGAAGTCGGACACCTCCGCGAAAAACTCCTGTCCGCGCAAGTCGAAGGCCTCGTCCAATCCAAGGAAGAAGCCATCGCCTTTGTACAAAATTTTAAGGAATAGTTAGCTGGTTAGTTAACTGAGGGAAGGGGAAAAACTTTTTGAAAAAAGCTTTTTCCCCTTCCCCCAGACCCCCATCCCCTTTTCAAAAACTTTTTATTTGTGGATGATAGTTAGGCTCTTCGTATGGCATTGTCGGCCACATGGGGGAAGAGGGTAGAAGAGATTTTAATTGAGGAAAGAATATGTCCCAAGA
>JAWXUA010000209.1:0-3374 GCA_044433065.1 Pseudomonadota bacterium | reverse complement strand
TTTGAAAAGGTTTTCCCTTCCCCCAGACCCCCATCCCTTCCTAAACTTTTTCATTGTGGATGGAGTTCTCTTCTTTGTATGATGCTCTCAGCCACACGGGGGAGAGCTCTGTGTGGATAAAAGGCTCAGCATACTAGGAAAGATATCGCGTGGGCGGTTGGCTTCGATTCCCCAAGCGAGTATACTGTAAGTAGTTCCTGCAAGTTGCATGTTCTCATCTTCTCGAGTGTTGAGTGAAAAACAAAGGGATAGCGTGTGGAATACGCCTTAGGTTCATTTTTTATTGCGCTGTTAGCCATAAGCCAATTGCTGCATATTTTGTCCTTGCCAGCTAACTGGCTCATGGTGGGCTTGCTAGGTCTTTGGGCATACCTCCATCCAGCAGACCACATGGGCTCAAGCTTTTTTACCATTGTTATTGGTGGTGCTGTTTTTGGTGAAGTGGCAGAATTTGTGGCCCAAAGCCAAGGTGCTAAGCATTATGGCTCATCAGGTAAAGGCAATATCGGCGGCATCATTGGTGCCATCGCTGGTGCTATTTTCTGCGCGCCGTTTTTGTTTGGCCTCGGTGCGCTCTTCGGTGCACTTGGTGGCGCTTGGGGCGGCTGTTATCTTGTGGAGCGTATTCAAGGGCGCAGCAATGACGAAGCTGTACGTGCGGCCAAAGGTGCCATGCTTGGCCGTTTCCTTGGTCTCAGTATCAAAATGGGTATCGGCATTGCCATTCTTGTCTATGCATCAGGATTTATTTTTCCACAGTAAAGCATCAATATAGTTGTTACAATAAAAAGGCCCTTGCATAAACAAGGGCCTTTTTGCATTTCTATAAATCTCCAGAATAAACTTTGTCCTAACTCTTTTGTCCTGCTTCCATCATAGCCTCAACATTGCTGAGAGTGACTTCAGCGTCGGCATCTGGGGTCAAGCTATAGCCCAGTTCATGGGCCATATATTGCAGTGCGTCGATATTGTGGGTGACTTTCATAATATCGAGCAAGGTTTCAGCACCAAGCTTGGCACTGTGGTCATAAGGGTTCAACTCGCGCATCATGGTTGGATAGGGCTTACCGATGCTCTCGGCAATATGTTTGGATTGTTTAGCTGTAAGAACCATACCTTGGGCTATGCTCGTAACACTTTGTCTCATAAAAAGCTCCTTTAAAATAAATATTTTGTGATGCGATATATTTTTTTGCATCTATATCGAGGTGTGCACTATTTGTTTATCCATGTAAATAATGAATAATAAGTATAAAATAGTTGTTCTACTGTGTATTTTTATGGTAGGGATAATGCTTCACAGAGATGATACTGATTAACATTTGTATTGTTAGGTATTTATGGTATTTTTTTTATTGCTGTATTGTGGTTTTGCTACGTTCTTTTTCTTATTGAAGTAAAAAATATCATAGCTTCATCTATACTTTGAAGGGGCTTGTGTGGTGGTGAGGAAGAAAATTGTCATAGCTAACGCCTGTGCTTTAACCAGCCGAGGTGTGAAATCTACGGTGCAGGACGTGCTTGGAGTGGAGGTTGTGGGCGAGGCATCCAACGGTTTGTTGGCTCAAGAGCTATGCCGTCGCTTACGACCTGATTTATTGCTTGTGGATTGTGCGTTGCCTTTGGTGGATGGGATTTTATTGGCGCGGCTTATGCGTTTACGTGCCAATGTGGGGCGCATTGGTCTTGTGTGCAGTTGTGGTGGTCGGTGCTTGGAGCAAGCTGTGGCGGAGGGTGTAGATGGTTTTGTGGTCAAAGAAGCCACAGCCGAGGAATTGTGTTTTGCCGTGCGGTCTATTTTAGAGGGCGGTTTTTTTGTCAGTCCTTGTGTGGCGTCGCGGCTCGTCCGCATTTGCCGTGAGCACTGGCATGTGGAGCCCAAAGCCCCTGTGGGATGGCTGAGTCTCACTCCGAGAGAGCGTGACGTTTTACGTCTTGTGGCTGAAGGGCACCGCAATAAAGATATTGCCGCGCTTTTAATTATTAGTGAGAAAACCGTAGAAAAACACCGCGCTAATTTTATGAGTAAATTATCATTACACTCACGAGATGAAGTTTGTCGTTTTGCTAGGGAATTGGGCATCCCTTTACGTTAACTTGTTTATATTTTAGCTTTTTATATAAAAAATCCCTGTAACCAGTTGGCTACAGGGATTTTTGTTTTCCTATCAACGAAGGCTATTCGCCTTTATAAATAGCTCCAGATGTTGGGCTTTCGCGGACGATGATTTGTGAAATTTGCGGCAAAGCTGCTTGTAAGCGAACCCAAAGCCATTTTGCAATGTTTTCGCTTGTTGGATTTTCAAGGCCTTCAATTTTATTGAGATAGGTGTGGTCCAGCTGGTCCACAATGGGCCGTGCCACAGCTTTGACATCGCCAAAGTCCATGACCCAACCGCGTTCATCATTCAAGGGGCCAGAAAGGTAAATTTCTACGCTAAAGGTGTGGCCGTGCAGGTTGCTGCATTTGTGGCCTTCTGGAACGCATGGCAGGTGGTGCGCTGCTGCAAAGTCCAAGGTAATAAAAATATCCATGTGTTTTCCTTATGAAAATTGCAAAGTCTGCAATATGTTTTTTATCAGAATGTGCGGACCTTTGTCCGTGACGCCTAAATTAGCGGAACTAGGGGCAAGGTGCAACGAGAAAAGCGTGGCTCTTTTTGCTACTGCACGCCAATGACCTTATGCATTTGGATGCATAGTCGCCATTGGGGATTTTTTTGGCACCATTCAACGCATGTCTGCACATTGTCTTTTTGTTGTGCATTATCACATGGTTGTAAGAGAAAATAGTCAAAATCAAGGCGTTCTAAAGTCCTCAACTGTTTTTCATCCATGCCTTCTTGGGGCCAGACGACTTTGAGCTCATGTCCTTTGTTCACCACTAATTTTGCCCCAGCTTTAGGGCTGATGGTAATCCAGTCGACGCCATACGGCACTTCGCGTGTGCCATTGCTTTCCATGCCAATTTCACAGCCAGCCTTATGCAAGGCTTCGATCAACGCCGTATCCAACTGCAAGGTTGGTTCGCCGCCCGTGAGTACAACATATGGTGTGTAGCCTGTGCCCACGCCATACGGAAATTTGTCTACAATGGCTGCTGCTAGCGCCTCGGCATTTTCAAACACGCCACCGCCATCACCATCAGTGCCTACAAAGTCTGTATCGCAAAAGCGACATGTGGCCTTGGCCCGATCTTCTTCGCGGCCTGTCCATAAATTACAGCCGCTAAAACGGCAGAATACCGCAGCACGGCCTGCTCGCTGGCCTTCGCCCTGCAAGGTGTGGAATATTTCTTTTATATAGTATGGCATTTTTCTCTGTTGGCTCGCTGGGGTGAAGGAGGAAACTTTTGGAAAAGTTTCCTCCTTCAC
>JAWXUA010000208.1:0-3432 GCA_044433065.1 Pseudomonadota bacterium | reverse complement strand
GAAGGGTGCCGAGGCACAGCCGTCAGCGAGTCTTCGAGCGCTACGGATGCAGATAGCAACGCTGTGGGCCTTTTCGTCTTCTGTTCTGGGAGCGACAGCGAAGCCGAGCGTATCTCTCTTCTGCCTTTTTTCTTTCTCTTCTTTCTTCCTCTTCTGCCTTTTTTCTTTCTCTTCTTTCTCTTCTCTCTTCCTCTTCTCCCTCTATTCCCATCCCACACCACAAACTATGCCGACCATGTGAAATGCCGTTCCACGCGACGAGCCACATAGGCAAAAGAGCAGGTCAAGAATGCATAGGCCAACGCCACAGACAACCAAATTTCGAAGGTCATGTAGGTTGCAGCCATGAGTTCCATGCCTTGGAAGGTGAGTTCTTGCACGGAAATGACCGACACGATGGCAGAGTTTTTGATGATGGAAATGCCTTGCCCAGCAAGCGGCGGCACAGCATGCCTCAAGGCTTGGGGCAAAATCACACGGCGCATTTTCTGGTAGCGCGACAAGCCAAAAGCTTCTGCGGCTTCCCATTGCCCTTTAGGAACGCTTTGGATGCCAGCCCGAACAATTTCCGCGATGTACGCGCCTTCGTACAACCCGAGAGTCACCACACCAGCCATGAAGGCGGTCAACTGCGCAGGACTGGCCACAGCAAAGGTCAGGAATGTCTGCGAGCTCTGGCTTAGACCGCGAACGACGCTCTCAAGCCCCAACACGGGCATGATTTGTGACGAGACAAAGAAGTATAAGATAAAGACCAGAATAATAGGCGGCACATTGCGTATGATACCAATGTAGGTACCTGAAATCAAACGGCATAGTGGCCGATGACTCACACGCATAAGCCCGAATACACCCCCAAAAAGCAAAGCACAGAATGCACTCCACACGCTAAGCCGCACAGTTGTAGCAAGACCCCGTAAAAGCGGCCCAGCACACCAATCTCCGTTTTTATCTGTATAGCCGAGATAGTCGAAGAATTCACCCCACTGCCACTCATATTCGATGGCCCCTGTGACACGCCAGTAGAGCACGCCTATCACGCTGAGCATGAGGGTGGCTAGGGTGATGTTGAGGATGGTGCTTGGGTGTGGGCTTGTTTTTTTCATAGTTTTTTTTTTGGGGGGGGGAGGTTGTGGTCTGGGGGGGGGAAGAAGAAGGCTTTCTTCAGAAAGTTTCCTTCCTCCCCCACAGTCAAAATTACTCTTTCCAGTCCAGACTTTCGAACCAATAGGCCTTGCGCTCAGCGAGCCAGCCTTGAGCTTGGACGGTACGAATCCAGTTATCGAGGACGTTAAGGGTGTTGATGTCAGATTTACCGATGGCGAAGGCGATGGGCTCGCGGCCGAGAGCGGTGCTAGCGACGGGTAAACGGAAGAGCTTCTTGTCATGCTTGATAGCCTCAAAGGCTGGGAGCGGCGCGGTTGCCACGAGGGCGTGGGCGCGGTTCATGAGCAGCTCTTGGACGGATGGGCCTTCATCTTCAAAGTAGCGGAAGGTGGCCTTGGGGAAGGCACGCTTGGCCGCGGTAGCTGCGGTGCTACCGGTGCGTACAGCGATGATGACATCGGGATTATTGAAGTCTTCGAGGCTGGTGAAATCACCGGCAAGCTTCTTGTTGGCCACGAGGTCCATGATGGCGTAGTCGTAAGGTACAGTGAAGTTGACCTTGAGATTGCGCTCCATGGTGACACTCATGCCGCCGATGATGACGTCGAATTTACCGGTCAAAAGAGCCGGAATCATGCCAGCCCATTTGGTGGGCACGAGCTCGAGCTTGACGCCAAGGTCTTGGGCGAGGCGCCGTGCCACATCGATTTCAAAGCCCACAAATTCGCCGCTTTTATCCTGCATGGCCCATGGTACGAAGGTCGAGAAGCCGACGCGGAGCACGCCGCGCTCAAGCACTTGTTCTATGGTGCTTTCGGCGGTGAGCTGTTGGCGCATGGCCTTATCTGTATCGGCAGCGCTAGCGGTGCTGGCGAAGAGGGTGAAGACCATGGTCATGGCAAGCAGAAGTGCTGTAGCCATGGCGGTCATGAAAGGCCGCATATCGTGAGCATGGGCCTTGGCGCGGACATTGGATGCGCGGGGTGTGCGGTTGGTACGGGATACGGAATGAGCGTGTGACATGATAAACCTCTTTAATGGTTAGTAAAGCTACTATTGTTCAAAGTGTAAACGACGTTCAAGAATGTGGGCTAGGCCAGAAAGTATAAGGGTTACAAGAAGATAAAGTCCTGCTGTGAGGAACCATATTTCAAAGGTTAAGAAGGTTTCGGCGATGGCCATTTGCGCGTTCATGGTGAGGTCATGGAGTGCGATGACGCTGACGAGTGAGGAGTCCTTCACGAGGCTGACAGCTTGCCCTGTGAGCGGAGGCAAGGCGCGGCGTAAGGCTTGGGGGATGATGACTTGCCAGATGGTGCCACGTTCGTCCATGCCAAGGGAGCGTGAAGCTTCCCACTGACCTTGCGGCACGGAGTCAAATCCAGCACGAAGGATTTCGGCCATATATGCGCCTTCAAAGAGGGCTAAGGCGAGCACTGCTGTGCTGAAACGGCCCATATCGAGGATGGGTGCGAGCACGAAATAGGCCAGAAAAAGTTGGATGAGCAGCGGTGTATTACGGATGACTTCCACGTAAAAGAAGGCTATGCCACGAGCCATAAAGGATTGGCTTCGTTGCATAAAGACTGTGAGTATCGCGACTTTTAGGGCGAAAATGAGGCTTATGGCCGCAATTTCTAGCGTGAGGCCGAGCCCTTGTAGGAGCAGACCAGAGCTCCATTCACCTGTTTTAGGGTCCACTTCCACCACAAAACGCCAAACACGGTACCACTGCCAATCGTAGCCCGATGATGTGGCCCCTTGCATGATAAGATAGCCAAGCCCAAGCATGAGCATCATATCTATAAGGATATCGAGGCCCCAAGTTGCGTAAGACGCGCCCAAGAACTGCTTGGATGGCGGCGCGGTCAGGTGTGACGCGGTCGGGTGTGGCGCGGTCGGGTGTGACATAGTTGAGGACGGCGCAATCAAGTGTGATTTGTGTTGCAAAAGGCCATGAGCCAAGATTGGACCATGCGTTGCAGGTCGTGCGAAATCTTGCTCAGAGGATGGGCTTTCTTGGCTTAGGGTATTTTGCATGCCACTACATAATGCCTGTGTGGGTATTGAAAAGGGGACTCAACGCGCTTGGGTGGTTTTTTCTGTACATTCATAGAATGCTACATGTTTTTTAAGGAAATGGGCACTATTTTTTTACGTAGTTTTGCTAAGTAATTTTGTGTGGTGTGGGGGATGGTCTTTGTATGCCGCACGAAGATGGATTACACCTCCCTATCTTCCATCCGCACTCTTTGTTACGCTGAATAGAGCAATACGCCTTCACTCCGCCTTCACTCCGCCTTCACTCCGCCTTCACTCCGCCTT
>JAWXUA010000207.1:0-3489 GCA_044433065.1 Pseudomonadota bacterium | reverse complement strand
CCCCCCATCCCTTTCAAAGACTTTTATTTGTGGATGAGCGTGCAGTACGCTGGATGAAAATCACGGCCACATGGGATGCCATGCAGTATGTGGCTCCGATTGGACGTTATGTCTGAATTGAGGGCCTTTTTGTGGAAGAGTGAGAAAACGTGCAGAAAAATCTATGAAAAGCCCTCCGCGCCACCAAGCCTATACCAAGTCATCATATAAATCAAAACACTTTGCAACCACCGTCACCCAAATGTAAGCACAGAAGTAGAGTAATAAGCGCAAAAAGGACTAGACCTTTCACAAGCTAGCGAAGGAACTAGACCTTTCACGGCTAGCGAGTGTACCTTTTCTCCCTTGCCTTCACTGCCGTGCACTCTTTACTTTCTCAACACACCCCAACCCTATAAAAAAAGCTTGACCTATGAAGGGCGCTCACTTATAAGCTTCCAACACACGAAAGTGCGGTCTTCAGACGTCCCCATCGTCTAGCCGGCCCAGGACAACGGCCTTTCACGCCGTCGACAGGGGTTCAAATCCCCTTGGGGACGCCAATCATTTCAATATGTTAAATGCATTTATATTTACAAAGATTGTGTTCTACAAGCTTCTGTTTACAAGATTTACTTGCTTATCCCTCAAGAATAGTCGTTCTTGAGGGAGCTTGCTTTTCAATGTTTCAATAAATTGGGCACACTTTGGCCTATGTCACTATTGCCAAGTGCGAAAAGAATTTCCTCTTGGTTGCTATACAACCCAGCACTCTTCACATAAGTGTCTGTGGTTGTTGCCCGATAATGTCCCATGAGGACTTGAGCGGCATTAAGACCAGACTGTACGAACGTAATGGCTGCCGCTTTATGGCGGATAGCATGAAAGCCAAAGCATTTCACCCCTGCCCGTTCGCATAGACATTTCATGAAGTGTCTACGTTGCGTAAAAATGTTGCCCATAAAGCTGTCACATTGCACCTGCATAAAGACATTATCGACCTTACAAGGCCGAGCCTTTTTCCACCATGCAAGAGCCTTTATAAGCTCATGGTACATTTGCATCCAACGCACCCGTGTTTGTCCGTTCCCTGCCTTATTATCTTTTAAGCGGATTTTCCCTTCATCAAGATTTACATCTTCCCATCGAAGCTTAAACACCTCACCACGCCGTGCTCCTGTAAAGTAGAGCGTAAGTAGCATAACGAGGTCTTGCCCTTTGGCTTGTTGTAGCACCTTAATGACATCTTCTTCTGGGGGAACATACCGCTCTTTCCGTTCTACAGAAAAAGGCTTGACCTTTTGGAACGGAGAAGTCATTTGCGGAAAATCCTCGACAAAATCTGCGCCCCACTTCCAAGCGGATAGAAGATTTTTGCGGTACTTATTGGCTACACCAGCACCACGTTTATCACTCAGTTCAGAAAGAAACAAGTATGCCTTTGCAGGCGTAATGGTACGTATGGCCGCAATCTTTTGCTTTCCGCAGAATGCAAAGAAGTCTCGCAGAACTAGCCGCTTTTCAGTAATGGTCGACCGACTCATGGTACGGTTTACATGGTCAAGGTAATCATTCCCCCAAGACATAAGCAGTTCCAAGTCCGTGGGGATCGACCTTGGCATCATCGCTATTTTGCGTTGTTCCTCTTCCCACTCTTTGGCCGCTCGCCATTCGGGGCCGCCTAGTTTTCCTGCTGGGAACATTTTGGAAGCAACTTGTTTGCCCCTGATGACCACCCTTGCCATCCACTGATTGCCTCTGCTCGCTATCAAACTTGGCATTGTCGAAATACTCCAACACTGCACTCCATTTGAAACGCCAGCGATAACCAATGCGCCTGCCACCGAGTGCCGATGCTACACTCTTAAGAGTACGAGGGTCAAGCTTTAGTGCTTTGGCTACCTGCTTAATCGTCAAAATTTCGTCAGCAGCGTATTGCATGGTTGTCCAACCTTTATTGCGGATATCGTTCTTCAATGAAAGTATGTTAATGCTTCTGTAATTAGCCTTGAGTATAATATTTGCCAACAAGTTGGAGAATTGATGAACAGTTATTAGCACGCAACATCTTTTCTTTATGCCTACGCACACCGCTGTAACTCATACCGAGCTGATGTCCGATTTCTTTATCTGCATATCCTCTAAGAATGCACAGAAAGACCTCTTTGCCACGAGGCGTCAGCTTGAGGTGTGCAAGGGACATATCTTTGGTATCCGTAAGCATGTACAGCATCTCTAAGCTATTGTGTGCCCCTATCATCTTCCTGATAGTAGCAAGGTGTAGATACACAATGTCGCGCCAATGAACAGAGCTTGGGCAATCTCTTTTGGGACGTAACCCTCGCTTAGTAAGCTCTACTATCTTTCGCTGTTGCCGTGTTAGTCTTTCCATGACTTTCCTCCTTGCTACTGAGGTAATGGTTCGTGAATATGGCATAAAGTGCCAATTACGCACCCTGTAGCATGGGGGATTTCTGTCAGGCAGTGGCGAAATTATATAGTTTTGGAGCTTTTTGAAGGTAGTTGCTTGTGCTAGACCTTTCAAAAAATATGTATGATGAAGCAGTATGCACACGCTTTTTCCATCCGATATTCCCTTCTGAAAAAAGCTTTTACTTTCTTTAGCACTACTCCTTGCTTCCTCTACATAGATATTGCTGGGCTACGTCCCTCTTGTCCTTATGTTCAACTGGAAACATATTTTGCGTTCTCAGCGCAAGGGCTTTATTCTATTTGGAAGTGCATCATACTGTGCGCTCTCCTCCTCAATACACCAAGCCGAAAAGTCCGCTTAGTTTTTATGTGGAGTACTCTTAGCTCCTTCCGATAGGCATCCTTACTTTTTTCTCATGCCCTTTTGCTTTCTCCTTTCTGTGTTTTTATATGCTCCCTCCCCTACAGCCCATAGCTTGGGGGATTAGCGGTTGCTTCAAGCCACTCCTTATCTATCTCTTGTTCCTCACTCTCCTCATACTCCTGTTCAAAGTCTTTTCCATCCTTGGGTGAAGGCATTACCTCGACAGTACCCCCCTCCTTTTGCCCCAGAGCATCTTCAATAAGCTGGACTGAAATAGTTACGTTGTTTTCCTTGAGGAAAGCCACAAGTTCTCTTGGGGTGTATCCTTTTCCTATTGCCTTGAGAAAGCCATTCTGCAAAAAATCCATTGCTTCTTTGCGTGTTTTGCGTGTGTCTTTTGGTGGTAAGTCACGCAGTAATTTTTGTGCTTGTTCGAGAAGTTCAAGGCGATACCTACGACGCTCTTGTGTGCTTTGTGTCATATGAAATACTCCTTAGTTAGATTTTGCTCATCCTATAACAAAGCCTTCAAAATATACAACTTCACCACTCCCCAATAGGGGTTCTTCGTGGCAGGATGTGTGGGGTGTGACACACCCCACACATCCTGCTCCATAGAAGCTATGGAGGAAAGGCAGTGGACATTCGGCGCTTCGCTTCTCACGTCCACAAAAACAGAAGGCAAAAAGATGAAAAACACAGAACAACAGCCT
>JAWXUA010000206.1:0-3522 GCA_044433065.1 Pseudomonadota bacterium | reverse complement strand
GAAGGGTCATAAGTAAGTAACTGGGGGAAGGGGAAAACCTTTTCAAAGGTTTTCCCCTTCCCCCAGTTACTTACTTATGACCCTTCGCCAACTTAGCCAATTGAATTTCAATGCAGGTCAGGGCGGCAGGGGTTATGCCTGAGATACGGCTTGCTTGGCCGAAGGTTAGGGGCCGCACGCGTTCGAGCTTTTCCACAACTTCACGGGTGAGGCCGGAGATGACTTTGTAGTCGAGGTCAGCAGGAATGGCCTTTTCTTCGGACTTAGCACTGCGGAGTACGAGCTCTTCTTGGCGCGCTAGGTAGCCTGAGTATTTGACTTGTGTTTCGGCTTCCTCACAGACCTCGGGAGTGGCATTCATGGCTTCAGGCCAGAATGGGAGCATACGCTCAAGGGTCATGCTTGGGCGACGCAAGAGGTCTGCAAGAGTGATGGCCTTGGTTGGGGTTGGCTCATTAATGCTTGCTAAGAGGTCACGCGTTGGGGCATCAGGGCGGATGCGGCGGCTTTCAAGTTCAGAAATAATGCGCGTAACACCCTCTTGTTTGGTGCTAAAATGCGCCCAACGTGCATCATCCACAAGGCCAATTTCACGGCCAATGGCTGTGAGTCTTGCATCAGCATTGTTTTCACGTAAGAGCAAACGGTGCTCAGCGCGTGACGTGAACATGCGGTATGGCTCTTTGGTTCCCTTGGTCACAAGGTCGTCCACAAGGACAGCCATATAGGCTTCATCGCGGCCCAAGATAAAGGGTGCACGGTCACGCAATTGACACGAAATATTGAGCGCGGCCCACAAACCTTGCGCAGCGGCTTCTTCGTAGCCAGAGGTGCCGTTTATTTGGCCAGCAAGCCAAAGCTTGGCCAGCGGCTTACTTTCTAGCGTTGGGCGCAATTGAACGGGGTCTACATAGTCATATTCAATGGCGTAACCGGGGCGTACAATTTCCGCTTTTTCAAGACCCACAACTGTGGCGAGCAGGGCTTTTTGTACCTCAAGGGGCAAGCTTGTGGGGATACCATTGGGATAGCATTCATGACTGTTGATGCCCTCAGGCTCCACAAAAATCTGGTGGCGTGGCTTTTCTGGGAAACGCGCGACCTTGTCCTCGATGGAAGGGCAATAGCGCGCACCCGTGCCTGTAATGACGCCCGTAAACATAGGGGATTTATCAAAACCAGCGCGGATGGCTTCGTGGGTTTTGTCATTGGTCCACGTGATATAGCATGGTAATTGCGGCAGGACCACGCCCTTGCCACAGAAACTGAACGGACGTGGTGGATTGTCACCGTCTTGGCGTTCCATGGCGTCAAAGTTAATGCTTTCGCGCAAAAGTCTTGGTGTTGTGCCAGTCTTTAAACGTCCTAATTCAAAGCCTAGCCGTGTCAGAGCTCCCGACAGCTTTGCCGCTGGTGCGTCGCCAAGGCGGCCACCTGCAAAATTATTGAGGCCCACATGGATGCGGCCTTGCAAGAAGGTGCCCGTGGTCAAAAGCACATGCTTGGCCATGAAAGTCTGGCCGTACATGGTGCTCACGCCGCAAGCCACACCATCTTTATCCAAAATGTCGTCAACGCAATCTTCTTTAACCCACAGATTTTCTTGAGCAAAAATATCACGCTTGACCACACGCAAATATTCGTCGCGGTCAATTTGTGCGCGGCTAGCCCGAACAGCAGGGCCTTTGCTTCCGTTCAAAATTCGGAATTGGATGCCTGCTTCGTCAGCCCAAAGGCCCATCATGCCGCCCAAGGCGTCAATTTCTTTGACCATATGCCCTTTAGCCAAACCGCCAATGGCTGGATTGCACGACAAATGGCCGATGCGGTCCACATTGCCCGTCAAGAGCAACGTCTCATGGCCAAGATGTGCCAAGGCCATGGCCGCTTCACAGCCTGCATGGCCGGCACCAACTACAATGGCATCAAATATTTGAGGAAATTTTTTCTTTTCTATGGGCATTTTATGTTATCCTGAGGGATTTTTAAGAGAGGCTCCGTTGAATTACCTGAATAACCTTCCCTTAATGTGCCATAATCTTGCATACAGCGACCTAAACTTCCATCGTAAATAAAAAGTTTAGGGGAAGGGGCTGGGGGGGGCCTGCTCGAAGGCTGGCCGAAGTCCGTAGCCGTTAGGTGAACGCAGTAAACCTTACGGATACAGAGAGCAACGCTGGGAGAGGGAAACCCTTTTCGAAAGTTTTCCCCTTCTCCCAGTCAATCAAAAAATTATCCCAACATGCTCACAAATACTTTCGCTTCGTCCACGGTAGCGGAGATGCGTGAGTGCTCATTAGGCGTGTGTGCGTTGGGGATGAGTTTACCCCACACAGCTGCTTGAAGTCCGCGGTGACGCAAGAAGGCAGCCACGGTACCACCACCGATGCCCATAGGGATGGCGGTTTCGCCAGTGACGGAGGTGATGGCTGCGGAGAGCTTGGTAACAACATCGCTGTCAACGGGCGTTGCGGGCGCGGCTGGTTCGGTCTGCACGTCGGTGAGTTCGATGGTAACGTTGTAAGCGGCAGCCACTTGGTCGGCAATGGACTGGGCGGCGGCACGAACCGCGTCAAGATTGTAGCATGGGAGGATGCGGCAATCGATGTAGAAGACGTCGCTACCAGGGATGATGTTGACGCTAGAGACGTTAGCTTCTTTTTTGGTGGCAGAGAAGGTGGACGTTGGCGGACTGAAAATGGGGTTTTGCTCAGGGAAAACGTCGTAGAGCTCGCGAACACGGACAATCATGGCCGAGGCGGCTTCAAGGGAATTGATACCCTTATCTGGGGTGGACGCGTGGCATTGCTTGCCAGTAACTTGGACCTTGAGCCAGAGAATGCCTTTTTCGGCAACTTCAAGCATGGTGCCAGCATAGTTGCCGCAGTCCGGCACAACGATGATGTCGTCCTTGGCAAAGAGGTCAGAGCGCACCTTCATGATATGGTCAATACCAAAGAGATTGCCTGTCTCTTCGTCGGCAACAAAGAGCAGACCAAGGCCAATTTCTGGAGTCTGACCAGAGGCAAGAAGCGCTTCTGCTGCAAGCAGGCCAGACACAATGCCTTGCTGATTGTCTTCAACACCGCGTCCGTAGATGATGTCGTCGTTGTTTTCATCAACGTGGACGGTCCAAGGATCCGTATTCCAGTATTCGAGGTCGCCTGTAGCCACAACGTCCATATGGCCAATAAGCCACAGGGTACGGCCCGATTTGCCAGCAATCTTTGCTGCAATATTAGGACGGGTTCCGTCTTCTGTACGGGCATCAGGTGCGTCGATGCTTTCAATATCTGTAAAGCCCATGCGCTTCAATTCGCCAAGCAAATAATTTGCCTTAGGACGTTCACCAGCGCAAAGGGTGCCTTCTGGAAAATTTTCAGGCCCAAGTGCTGGCAAGGCTGTCATGGCGGTTTGCAATTCAAGGATACGCTCACGAATGGTATCGGTGTTGGAAAGGTAGGAAAGAAGTGTATTGACGAGAGTAGGCATGGTAGTCCTTTTTTTTGTTTGTGCGCTGGG
>JAWXUA010000205.1:0-3615 GCA_044433065.1 Pseudomonadota bacterium | reverse complement strand
CCCCATCCCCTTCCCCAAAAACTTTTTATTTGCGACGGATGTAAAGGTCTTTGTATGAAATTCGCGGCGCATGGGGGAAGTGAAAGGATGGGAAAGTTGGTCTGGGCAAAGACTACTCAGCAGGATAGGAAAGATAACGCGTGGTTCGGTGGCGTTGATTGCCCAAATGGGTGGATTGGTTGGGCGTTCCTGCTAGGTACATGTGGGAGGGGGGGGAGATGGGGAGAACAAAACCCAAGAAGTTTTCCGCTTCTTGGGCTTTGCCTTTTTTACGTTTGGTAGTTGTTTTATTTATAGCAGTGCTTCAACGCCTTTACGGTCAAGTAAATCGAGAAGTAAACACGACTGACCACTGGGCTTTTTCTTATTCGCTTCCCATGCTCTGACTGTATGTGGGCTTGTATTGATAATAATGGCAAGGGCTGCTTGGCTTATTTGCAGGCGCTCACGCAATGTTTTTACGCTTTCCCCTGTGTATTGCTGAATTTGGTTCACGCGATACAAGGCTTCAAGCTCTTCCATACGGCGCTTATCAATAAGTCCGACACTGTGCAGACCTTGTGCGGTCTCTCGCATTTCTTCTATGAGACGACTAGACATAGAGCTAGACATGGGGTTGTACCTCAATAATTTGTTCCGTAGCAAGGGCTACGCGCAAATCTTCCTCTGAATAGGTCAAAAGCACATCAGCAAGGTTCTTCAGATAGGCAAGTTCTGTCTTGGTAATATTATCTCTCTCACCTTTTTCAAAGCCAAAAAGATAGAACCATCGGCCAGACCTGTTTGTGGCAATAATTGTTCGCGTACTTCCGCTTTTGCCCCGATTGGGGAGCGGAACGCGTTTTTTATAAACACCGCCGCCAAGGTCAGCATCCACCAACCCTTGCTCCATTTCCTGAATGGCAAGAAACAATGCGTGGTCTTCAAGAGGTGTTTTCCGCATCCAACGGGAAAATGTGCGTGTTTTATAAATATGTTTCATAGTACACTCATGACTTTTCTATAGTACTAAGTACCATAGCTGTCAACAGCAGGAACGCTCAACCAGTTCATCCAGCTGAGCAATCAACGCCACCGAACCACGCGCTATCTTTCCCATATGGATAGACTCTATTCTCCAGACCTCACTCCTCAACAACAAAAAGGCCCTTCATGTGGCCGTAAACAACCATACAACGTGCCCAACTCTATCCACAAATAAAAGTCTTTGAAAGGGATGGGGGCCGTAAAATAGGGCGAGAAGGGGATACTTTTTTCAGAAAGTGTCCCCTTCCCCCAGTCAAACCAAAGCTTCCCCCAGCTATGTAAAAAAAACTACGGAATGACCTGACACATTTTTTTAGCGCGGTAGGCGATATTTTCCAGTGCGCTGAGCATATCGAAATAGGTCAGGGCAGCGGTGCTTGGCGTGCATTCTTCAGCGGCAAGGCGTTGCATATGCTGCTGTCGGTTTGTGGTTTCGGCGTTACGGACAGCGATGGCGAGCTTTGCGACTTCTGGGACCAGTTCCATTGCTCTGGTGTGCGGAAGTGAGATATTCTGCACAGCGATTTCCACAGCGGTCTTGGCTTGGTCGAACATAGCTTGGATTTCTTCGAGGGCTTGGCCTTTGAAGATGAGGCTGCCGTCGTGCTGGTTGTCGAGCATATAGAGGATACTACGACAGCTATCGCCTATGCGTTCCATGTCGGAGACACGAGCTACGTAGGAGTGCACACGCATAACGTCTTGGCTTGCAATGCCAGCACGCATGACGCGTTGGGCATAGGCTTGGATATCATGGTGGAGCTCGTCAAGCTTGTTCTCCTTTTCTTTGAGGAGAGCGCGCTTATCCTTGTCACCGTAGAAAAGCAGCTCTTCAAGGTCGTCGATACACTCGAGGAGCACAGAACCCATGTAGAGGCTTTCGTTACGCACAGCTTGAGTGGCGATGCTTGGGCTGACATCAATGAGCTTGGGGTCAAGGAAGGTCTTGGCTATGTGTGGCTTTTTCGTGTCAGGTAGGATGCGCTTAATGAGCTTTTCAAAGACACCAACGAATGGGAGTAAAATTAAGGCGTTGGTGACGTTGAATAAGGTGTGTGCGTTGGCAATTTGGTGGCCAATGGAGTCAGCCGATGCGGCGATAAAGTCAATGTAGACCGGTAGTAGCGGCAAGAAGATGCAGACGCCAATGACGTTGAACAAGACGTGCGCAAGACATGCTTGCTTTGCGGAACGCGTGGAGCCAAGAGAGGCGATGATGGCGGTGATGGTAGTACCTAAGTTGTCGCCTAAGATGATGGGGATGGCTGCTTCGAGGGGAAGTAGGCCTTGCATACCGAGGGCGATGGTGAGGCCAACGGTGGCGGAGCTAGACTGGACGAGCAAGGTCAGGACTGTGCCAGCCAAGAGGCCCATGAGCGGATTGTGGCTGAAGGCGAGGAAGAGGTCACTACGTGTGCGCAAGACAGACATGGAGCCTTCCATGGTCTGCATGCCTACGAAGAGCAAACCAAAGCCTAGGAGGCCATTGCCAAGGTATTTAAGGCGTTCAGTGCGGCCGAAGATGGTCAGGAGTGCACCAATGATAATGAAGAGGTATGCGAAATCCTTGATTTTAAAGGCGATAATCTGGCCTGTGACGGTGGTACCTATATTGGCACCCATGATAACGCCAATGGCTTGGTGGAGAGTCATGAGGCCAGCATCAACGAAGCTTAAGCTCATGACCGTGGTGGCACTACTGCTCTGGATGAGTACAGTAACTAAAGCGCCCACAAAAACACCGAGGACAGGAGTTTTCGTGAGCATGCCAATGAGATTTTTGAGGCTATCCCCTGCGAGCAATTGGAGCGACTCGCTGAGCAAACGAATTGCGTAGAGGAAGAGACCAACGCCACCAAGCAGTTGGATGATATCAAAAATGTTCATGCAGAAACCTTTTGCTAAAGTATGCAAGGATATGTTTGTAAAGACGATAAGAATATGCGGAAGGCAGATATTAGAAATGTGTTGTGGGGTTCAATACCCTTATAATGGCGTTAAGGCAAGAGGGAGTGCTGGTATATCTGAAGGAAAATGGGAAAAATTTGGCTCTCCATCAAAGACAGGGACAAGTAAAAAAGCCCTCAAGGCGTATGGCCAAGAGGGCGTAGAGTTAGTTTTGTTTGAACTTTTTATTTTCATATAGAGCTAGTGCACCAATGGCAACGAGAATAAAAGTAGCAGTAATCCATGCAACCATAGCTTAATCCTCCTTGGTGAGAAAGAAAAACATTCCTAAGCCCATAAAACTTGGAATAATCCCTAAAATCTTTAACAACGATTGCCCAACCCGTCAAATGGGCTCTCCATTAAAGACGGCTCTCCATCAAAGACAGGGGCAAGTAAAAAGGCTCTCCATCAAAGACAGGGGCAAGTAAAAAGGCTCTCCATCAAAGACAGGGGCAAGTAAAAAAGAACGGCTCTCCATCAAAGAGAGGGGCAAGTAAAAAGAAGAGGCGCACCCGCTCGAAAACTGATACGCCATACGGACACCCATTTCCGACCAAAGAAGGAGACGTCCGATGGAGAGTATTGTACTTGGATTGCCAGAATTAACAATGAAAAAAGTGGTGTCAAAAAGCCCACTGG
>JAWXUA010000204.1:0-3618 GCA_044433065.1 Pseudomonadota bacterium | reverse complement strand
GGGGAAGGGGGAAACCCTTTTTTCAAAAAGGGGTTCCCCCTTCCCCCAGTCAAAGCAACCCAAAATCCACCCACGCAACCAACTTCTTGCAAGTCGGGGCATATCAGTATAAGATGGGCCGCTTGCTCACTAGTGTGCATCATTGCGTACATAGAGTTTTACCAGTGTACGCATCAATATATAGCGTATAGCGATGTTTTTACGGCGAATTTTGCTTTTCTTTCCGCGTGCACGTTGCGGACAACCTTTCACCCCCACGAAGCCACATGCCCAAACGTACAGACTTAAAGCGGATTATGGTCATCGGTTCTGGCCCTATTATCATCGGTCAGGCCTGCGAATTTGACTACTCTGGCACGCAAGCCGTCAAAGCCCTCAAAGAAGAAGGCTATGAAGTTGTATTGGTGAACTCCAATCCAGCAACCATCATGACGGACCCTGGACTTGCGGATCGTACCTATATTGAACCTATCGAGCCTGAAACTGTTGCCGCGATTATCCGTAAAGAACGCCCAGATGCGCTCTTGCCAACGCTTGGTGGTCAAACAGGCTTGAATACGGCATTGGCACTGGCTGAACTTGGTGTGCTCGAAGAGTGCGGCGTTGAGCTTATCGGTGCTAATAAAGCTGTCATTGAAAAAGCTGAAAGCCGCGACTTGTTTGGCAAGGCCATGGCTAATATTGGCCTCAAAGTTCCTGCTAGCGGCATCGCCCGTAGCATGGAAGATGTGCGCCGCCTTGGTGCTGAAATGCCGTTCCCACTTATCATCCGTCCTGCCTTCACCATGGGTGGCACTGGCGGCGGCATTGCGTACAATATGGACGATCTCGAAGCCATTGGCGCCCAAGGTCTCGCTGCAAGCCCTGCTAGCGAAATCATGATTGAGCAGTCCGTGCTTGGCTGGAAAGAGTTTGAAATGGAAGTCATGCGTGACAAGAATGACAACTGCGTCATCATCTGCTCCATTGAAAACTTTGACGCTATGGGCGTGCATACTGGCGACTCCATCACCGTTGCCCCAGCACAGACCTTGACCGACGTTGAATACCAAATGATGCGCGATGCATCCATTGCCATCATGCGTGAAATTGGCGTTGAAACCGGTGGTTCTAACGTCCAGTTTGGTATCAATCCAGCCAATGGTGACATGATCATCATTGAAATGAACCCTCGTGTATCCCGCTCCTCTGCGCTGGCTTCTAAGGCTACTGGCTTCCCTATCGCTAAGATTGCCGCTAAGCTCGCTGTTGGCTACACCTTGGATGAAATTCCTAATGATATCACGCGTGAGACCATGGCAAGCTTTGAGCCTTCCATCGACTACGTGGTCACCAAGTTGCCTCGCTTCACCTTCGAGAAATTCCCTGGCAGTAAGGACGAACTCACCACCGCCATGAAGAGCGTTGGCGAAGCTATGTCCATCGGCCGTACCTTCAAAGAATCTTTGCAAAAGGGCTTGCGCTCGCTTGAAATCGGCGCAACCGGCCTTGGTTCTAATTTCCGCGGCAAATTGCCTGAGATGGAAGACCTTATTCCAGCTCTTCGCACACCAAATTCTCGCCGCATCTTCTCCATTCGTCAGGCCATGCTCCTCGGCATGACCATCGAGGAAATCTTCAACCACACAGCCATTGATCCTTGGTTCTTGCGCCAGATGCAAGAGCTTGTGGACATGGAAGGCGAGCTCCGCGACTTTGCGCTCTCCAACTCCATGACCACAGAAAACACTGAGATGGTTGAACTTCTTCGTCGTGCCAAGCACAACGGTTTCTCCGACCGCCAGCTCGCCGAAATGTGGAAGCGTCCTGAAAGCGATATCCGCGCATTGCGCCGTGAAATCGACTTGGCACCTACGTATTACCTCGTTGATACATGTGCAAGCGAGTTCGAAGCGTACACCCCATACTACTATTCCACCTACGAAACGGGCTCTGAAATCGCCGCTGAAGACCGCAAAAAGGTCATCATCTTGGGCGGTGGACCTAACCGTATCGGCCAAGGTATTGAGTTTGACTACTGCTGCTGCCACGCGTCCTTTGCCTTGAAGGAAATGAACGTCCAAGCCATCATGGTCAACTCTAACCCAGAGACCGTTTCCACCGACTATGACACTTCGGACCGCCTCTACTTCGAGCCGCTGACCTTCGAAGACGTCATGCACATCATCGAGCTTGAAAAGCCAGACGGTGTTATCGTCCAATTCGGTGGCCAAACGCCTTTGAACCTTGCTGTGCCTCTGCAACGCGCTGGTGTTCCAATCCTTGGTACGTCTCCAGACGCCATTGACCGCGCTGAAGACCGCGAACGCTTCCAAGCTCTGCTCATCAAGCTTGGTCTGCGCCAGCCAGAAAATGCTACGGTCATGACCTTGAAGCAGGCCATTGCAGGCGCTAACCGCATCAGCTACCCTGTGGTTGTCCGTCCTAGCTACGTGCTTGGTGGCCGCGCCATGGAAATCGTGTACGACGAAGAGCAGCTCGAGAACTACTTCCACACCTCCGTTGGTGAAGCTCCTGAGCACCCAATCCTTCTCGACAAGTTCCTTGAGAACGCCACAGAAGTTGACGTTGACGCCATTTGTGACGGCACTGACGTCTACGTTGCTGGCATCATGGAGCACATCGAAGAAGCTGGTATCCACTCTGGTGACTCCGCATGTGTCATTCCGCCGCACACGCTTCCAACTGAAATCACTGATGAAATCGCACGCCAGACCATCGCACTCGCCAAAGAATTGCGCGTTGTTGGTCTCATGAATATCCAGTTTGCCATCAAGGACGGCGTCATCTTCATCCTTGAAGTAAACCCACGTGCCTCCCGTACAGCTCCTTTCGTTTCCAAGGCCACTGGCGTTCCTCTGCCACGTCTTGCAACGCAAGTCATGCTCGGTGAGAAGCTCAAGGACCTCAATCCTTGGGGCATGCGTCGCTCTGGCTACGTTTCCGTTAAAGAATCTGTCTTCCCATTCAACCGTTTCCCTGGTGTAGACATCCTTCTCGGACCTGAAATGCGCTCCACTGGCGAAGTTATGGGCATTGCCCCAACCTTCGAGGAAGCCTTCCACAAAGGCCAACTCGCTGGTGGTCAACGCTTGCCACAGTCTGGTCGCGTCTTCATCTCCGTCAACGACCGCGACAAGCAGCTTGTACCTGAAGTTGCTGGTCTCTACTCTGAGCTCGGCTTTGAAATCGTCGCCACCTCGGGTACCTCCAAGCTCCTCAAAGAGCACGGCATCCCATCCATCGTGGTCAACAAAGTCTATGAAGGTCGCCCAAACATCGTGGACGCCATCAAGAACGGTGAAATTGCCCTCGTCGTCAACACCGCGTCCGGCAAGCGCACCGTCCAAGACTCCAAAGCCATCCGCCAGTCCACCCTGCTCTACGGCGTGCCATACAGCACCACCGTCTCCGGCGCTAAAGCCATTGCCCAAGGCATCAAGGCTAGCCGCACCGTTGGTGTCAACGTCAAGAGTCTGCAGGAATACTACGGTTTAGTTTAAGTTCGTTTAGCTTAGTTAAGTTTAGTTTAGTAATTAACTGGGGGAAGGGGAAAAACTTTTTGAAAAAAGCTTTTTCCCCTTCGCTATTTGATATTAGTAATAGGCCTGCAATGTC
>JAWXUA010000203.1:0-3626 GCA_044433065.1 Pseudomonadota bacterium | reverse complement strand
AGTTTTCCCTTCCCCCAGACCCCCATCCCTTTCAAAGACTTTTAATTGCGATGGTAATTGAGAACGTTGGATGAAGTTCGCGGCGCATGGGGTGAAGGCAGATAATGAAGTTTGTCGTGGCCGTGTAGAGCCTGCGTTGAGCGTAATTCGTATGGCTCCGTATGTCATTTTGGGATGCTGGCGGAGAAAGAAAAAGGTCTTTATGGCAAGCTGACTGAGAAATAAAAAGCTCTGTATGGTAAGCTGGCGGAGAAAAAAAGTCTTTATGGCAAAAAGAATTCGTATAGGCGTGGCGTCTGCACCAACAGAGGCAACGCCTTTTGCATTGGTAGATGACAAGAAAGAAGATGCCTGTTCTGTCCAAGGTCTCAAAGAATGGGCGCACCATGTGCCAGTTTTGTCACGTGGCGAGCATATATCGCTTTTGGAAAAAGTCGCGGCCTTAAGAGCTGAAGGGCATATCATTTACCCTGCACAACAGGATATTTTTCGAGCCTTACAAGAATGCGCGTGGCATGATGTGCGTGTGGTTATCTTGGGCCAAGACCCATACCATAGCGCAGGACAAGCCCATGGATTGTCCTTTTCTGTGCCCGATGGTGTGGCATTGCCCCGCTCTTTACGGAATATTTTTCGCGAAATTGAGAGTGATCTGGGAGCAAGTACGACGGTGGTTGAAACAGTACCAAGTGCGCCCCAAGACCAACTTTTACAGTGCATGACTCAATCCCCGTCCACAACGTCTGCTAGCATGGTAGGCCCCATGTCGGGCAATCTCCAACGCTGGGTACAGCAAGGCGTTCTGCTCTTAAACACGGTCTTGACGGTGGAAGAGGGTAACGCGCATAGTCACGCTAAACTTGGTTGGGACGCTATCACGCGCTCCATCATAGAAAGTCTTGGCCAACGCCCAGAACCCATAGCCTTTCTTTTGTGGGGACGCCATGCAGCAGCGTATGCAGATCTCGTGGCTGCCCATCACCTTATTTTAACAGCGGCCCATCCGTCACCCTTATCCGCTTCGCGTGGATTTTTCGGTTGTCGTCACTTTTCTAAGGTGAATGATTGGCTACAAAGCCAAGGCCGAGCAAGCATCAACTGGTAAATTTTGAGCGTAAGAATTTTTCTTACGCTTTTTTTATTGTAAAATACTCTTCATCATGCCACGTGACATCGTCTTTGCTAATCCCTAACGCAGCATACCCTGCCACTAAACTATTGGCATGCCCCCAAAAAAGACCGCGCCACTGCCGTGGAACTTGTAGAGCATATGATGGCTTGCTCTCGTGGCTTTGCGTGCCAAGTTCTTGAATTTTTTCAGTAATATATAAGCGCAATGCCTCAGCCTTAACCATGCCACCAAGGGCAGGGTGCACAGGGCCAGCCAAGACAGCCTTTTCCAGAGCTTCATCCTGATTTAATCCAATACGGATAATGGGCACGTCAGCTTTCCATGCCATGAGCAAAGCCTTTGCTAGCACAGGTACCGTTGTATCCAAGGACCATGGCGCATAACGGCCTTCGCGCCACCATGCAGCAAGGCCAGTCCCTTCCAAGACCAAACACGGATACAGGCGCATGCACGATGGGCCTAGAGTGAGGGCCTTTTGCATGTCGTCGAGGAAAATGTCAGGCGTCACTTCGGGCATGGCTGGCAATAGCTGGATGCCAAAAGGCATGCCCACACGTCGCAAATCGTCTATTGCTTTGTATACTGCTGCGGCTTCATAGGCACGGCGGCTCACATGCAAGGCTTCTTTATGAAAACTCTGCACGCCAAGTTCAATCATATCAAGACCACGTTCTTTCAGAGTACACAGCCAATCATAGTCGATGCAATCTGGCCGCGTCGAACAACGCACTGCCGTGACCAAACCTTTTGTGCGCCAATGTTGGGCACAGTCCAAAAAGGCCATTTGTGTATCTTTTTTCAGTGCCGTGAAGGTGCCGCCATAGAAAGCCACTTCCACAGGTTCTAATCCTTGCTTGGCCCCTTGGGCTTCGCGCTGTTCCATGATTTTCTGCAAATGCGCAAGGCTATGATGGCTTGGCTCCACTGGGTGGCCTGTTTGCACGTCTTGGCCACAAAAGATACACCGTTGCGGACAACCTGCAAAAGGGATAAAAATAGGTACGATACGATGTTTTTTTTGTTTTTGTGCTAAATTTTTGTCAGGATGGTGAAAAATCATCGTTATGGGGATTGCCTTGTATTGCCAAAGTGTTAGAATAGAGTTACCAAAAAAAGCAGATTTTGCGAAAAGGTGCAGTAGCGGCGCGTTGGTAGTCTTGGCGGCCTTAACAATATGAGCTGGCAAGTCTCTTTTTCGGCCCTTGTGTCACGTAGCTCTCACGAGGTTTTACGAAGAATGGCATGCAATCTCTTTTCTGGCAAGTTCTTGTAACAAGCGAGAATTGCTAAAAAAAGTCTTGCAGTCCTATTGTTGACTGAGTATATACTATGAACGCTGTTCGTAAATGTACATTATTGGCATGTATGAGTGCGTCATTTATGATATAAAAGGTACTCTGTTATAAGGAGATTATCGTGTCGGATTCCAACTGTATCTTTTGTAGCATCCTTCGTGGCGATATTCCTAGCGCAGAAGTGTATGCAGATGAGCACGTGCTCGCTTTTTTGGATATCGGGCCAGTAAATAAAGGTCATGTTCTTGTTGTGCCACGCGCACACTATGCCACTATTTTTGATATGCCAGCTGATGCAACAGTGCACATTACAAAAGCTATTCAAGTCGTAGGTAAGGCTATTATGGAAAGCACTGGGGCTGAAGGTCTCAATGTTTTGCAGAACAACTTTGCCGCAGCAGGCCAAATGGTTTTTCATATTCATTGGCATATTATTCCGCGTTTTGCCGATGATGGTCTCGAACTTTGGCCACAAGGACAATACGATACGCCTGAAGATATGCAGGCTCTCGCCCAAAAAATTAAAGAAACATTGATGTAAATCAGTGCTTCTTTCAAAATGCTATAGCGTAAGAACAATACTTGGAGGTTTTTTATATGAGCGCAAAGACATTGACTAAAGCTGAAATCGTTGACGCCATTTACGAAAAGACGGATCGTAACCGTGCCGATATCAAAAACATTGTGGAAACCTTGCTCGACATCATGAAGACTGCCATTAAGCAAGACAATGCTTTGCTCATCAGCGGCTTCGGTAAGTTTGAAGCATATGACAAGCAAGCTCGTAAAGGCCGTAACCCACAAACCGACGAAACCATTACTTTGCCAGAACGTAAAGTTGTTGTTTTCCGTCTTTCCCGCAAGTTCCGCGCTGAATTGAACTAAGAATTTACTCAGGGGCTTTGTCCCCGAACCCATTTACGCCAACGGCCCTGTTACTTTTTTGAGGTAACAGGGCCGTTGGCTATTGTAGACGTCATTTTTGGGGGAACTATCTATTTTTGTTGCTGGGATAAAAAATGAAAAAACTATTGTTATGTTTCCGCGAACATCATACGGAGCCATACGTATTTCATCCAACGAAAATACATCACGGCCACAATGTACTTCATTGATGTTTCACCCCATGCGCCGCAAATGTTAGTAAAAAAAGACTCTGTCGCCGCAAATAAAAAGTTTTTGGGTAAAGGGATGGGGGT
>JAWXUA010000202.1:0-3734 GCA_044433065.1 Pseudomonadota bacterium | reverse complement strand
CTCTTCTGCCTTTCCTCTTCTGCCTTTCCTCTTCTGCCTTTCCCTCTTCCGCCTTTCTCTTCCCTCTTCTGCCTTTCCCACATGCCGTCCAATAGATATAGAACCATGCCTGCCAATTGCAGATTCATGAATATTCTCACTGTTTATGGCATTGAAAACATTCACAAACATAAACGTATACTTTCACAAACATGAACATACAGTTTCACAAACATAAACGTATACTTTAACAAACATAAACGTACAATTCCAGAATGTTACGAATAGTACATGATAATATAATTTTTACAAAAACACTTTTGCAGAAAGATGTAATACACCATTCACTCTAACTATGTAATTTTCTACTATAAAAAAATAATCGTCTTTGTTAAAAGCAAAATAAAAACAAAAAAAATATAGTGTGTGCTCGCTTTCTTTATAAAAAAAACTGTTGACTCAAAATTTTAAAAAGTTATGCTTCTACCAAAGAAACATTGTCAATTGTATTTTATTTAAATTACTACATTTATTACTTCACTATAAAAACATGCAATGGAGTTTACAATGCAAAAGAAGTTTAAGAGAATTAAAAATGCACGTAATGAACGTACACGTAACACTACTATAGAAAAGAAAAATCTTTTTTCAACGCTCTATCCTTCTCTATGTAAACCCTTTACAGTTGGTCTTTTTAGTACAATGCTTGCTGCAAGTCTTTGCTATACCCCAAATGCAATGGCCACAACAGCAGAAGACTTGGGCCTGTCCGGCAATACACAGGCTCTTGAACAAGGACAAGTCATCGATACGGCCACAAAAATTGAAGACACCATAGACTACTCCTATAGCCACCAGCATGACCACTCTCAAGAAAACTTTCACCTCTATACGGTGCTAGATTATCATAACGAAGATGAAGATGGGACGAGCACTATTACAAACGACGGCACCATTAGCTTGTCGGGCATTACCTTAAACTCTTTAACCGATAACTTCGCTGCTATCTATACTGTGGATAACAAGATAACAGTGATGAATTCTGGCATAATTAACGCAGATATCGTGAGTTATAAGGGTGCTAGCTCTGGCAACGCCTATGCTTATTCATCGGGGATTTATGCAGAGGGCAACTACCTTACTGTTGCCAATAGTGGTTCGATTACATTAAAGGCTCACAGCACTAGTGCCTCTGTTTCTGACCCCAGCGACGTGTTTTGTATCAATACATATGGCATCAATATGAATGCTTATGGCTCATCAGATAATGAAGGCACCGTAAGTAATACAGGAACAATCAATATTATAGGCATAAGTGACAATAACTATGTAAATGCGTATGGCATTTATATCAAAGGAAACATAGACATCACAAACAGTGGTACTATTACTGTAACAGCTGAAGCCGCTAGCGCATCAACTGCTGTGGCAATTGAGGCATTTGACCTGTCAGAAAAAACAACTAACTACGGAACTCTTCAAGCCACGTCGACAAGTACAAATTCCAATGCATGGGCCAAAGGCATCAGCTTTTACTCACCGACCACTATTTCCAACCAAGGAACCATTACAGCTGAAGCTGTAGCCAAAAATAACGGTAATGCTTGGGCTATTGGTATCGAGCAAGTACGCAACGATGCCTGCGTTGCCACCATCAGCAATACTGGCGTCATCAACGTCAGTGCTACAAGTACAGGCGGCAATGCCTATGCACTTCAGGCCTATGTAAACGCTGGCGGTTCTGACACCGGCATTCAAGTCGGCACATGGGCCTTCACCTTGGGTGACTACGACAATACATTGGGCGACGACAAGACCGTCAACACCATCTTTGGCGTGGGCAATGCTGGCAAGCTGAACCTCCAAGACTCCACGTTCATCATCCGCGCTGACAGTGATACCGAGTACAATAAAGCCTATAATGTGTCCAACTTGGTCTACATTGACGGTAGTGGCCAAGTCACAGGCTCCGTCGGTTCCGTAAGCACAGAACTTCCATTCTTGGTTGCCACACTCGGGACCACAGAAGAAAGCGGCACGTCATCTTCATATACCGACCAAACCATCACCCTGACCACCAATATTAACGCCAACACATCCCCAGGCCAAGGTTTAGCGTCTCAAAGTGCAAGCACCATGCAGTCCAGCATGCACAATCTGGCAAGCATTTTGGCTAACCAGCTCAACGACATTTATTCCAGCGCTGCAGTCATGGTTGGGAACAAGAAGCAAGAAAATGGCACCCTTACGGCCGACAGTGGTCAGGGCATTTCCGATGCAAGCAAGTCCTACTACGCAGCCAACGATACTCCATGGCGCGCCTTCATCATGCCGTATTATACCCACACCTCGAACCATGACTTTGACTACACCACAAGCATGGCAGGTGTTGCGGCTGGTGCAACTTATACCTTCAATGATTCATGGCTTGCAGGTTTCCACCTGAACCTTGGCTCAGCAGACACCGATAGCGACCATACCAACAGCAAGGCTAAGGCCGTAACCCTTGGCGCCCACGCCTTATACCATGCCACACCTGAGCTCTATGTTCGTGGTCACCTGTCAGGCTATTACAGCCAAAATGACCACACCTTCACAGGCTCTGGCAGTGCACCATTGCAAGCCAATGTGGACACCAATAATATGGGCATATTCGCCTCCTTAGCCGCTGGTTACGACCTTACCATAGCAAAGCACCACACCATCACGCCAGAAATCGGCTTGTCGTATATTTACAGCAAGACCGATGCCTATGGCATTGATTACAAAAGTGGACAAACAACTGAATACCATCTTTCCTATGACAAGAGTGACTATGACATTCTGTACGGCGAAGCGTCCTTACGTTGGACCGCTGAATATGAGCTTGGCCACGGTGACAATGGCGTACACTATGGCACGCTGTCACCCACAGTACGCCTTGGTCTGCGCCAAGCTTTGACCGATGCGAAGATTGAAAGTCACATGCATTTCAACGGTTTGTCAGCCACAACTCATTCCGATGCCAATGAAAGCGCAGCCATCGTCGAAGCAAGTCTTGCTTGGACCTTTGATAATGTTACCACAAGTTTAAGCTACAGTGGTGACTTTGGCGATGCTGAAGACACGCACATGGGCATGTTCAAACTGTCCTACGCTTTCTAAGACATACGCAGCACCATTGGCCGTGGGGGATTTGTTCTCTCACGGCCTTTATTTTGCCCTTGAGTATACAAAACGATGGGGTCTGGGCTACTGGTGAGAAGAGGGATGAGAGGGGGAGGGAGAGGGAGAGGGATAGCAGAAAGGCAACTCCCTCCGTCTCGCTGCGCTCGCCACCTCCCTCAAGAGGGAGGCTTAAGAAAAAGGCAAGATAGCAAAAGGCAGACTCCCTCCGTCTCGCTACGCTCGACACCTCCCTCAAGAGGGAGGCTTAAGAAAAAGGCAAGATAGCAAAAGGCAGACTCCCTCCGTCTCGCTGCGCTCGACACCTCCCTCAAGAGGGAGGCTTAAGACTCGCTACTCGTATGGTAGACAAGACTCGCCACTCGTATGGTAGACAAGACTCGCCACTCGTATGGTAGACAAGACTCGCCACTCCCATTATTGCAAGGCACACCATGACAATCTTCGCGCTAAGACGTATGATATAATAAGAAATAAGTGAAGCAGCTGGCTCTTATGCCTCCCTCTTGGAGGGAGGTGGCAGGTTGGCAGTAGCTGTTCACGAGTCTTCGAGTGATACAGATACGCCAAACTGACGGAGGGAGTGGGCC
>JAWXUA010000201.1:0-3761 GCA_044433065.1 Pseudomonadota bacterium | reverse complement strand
GCCCCCAGACCCCCATCCCCTTTTCAAAAACTTTTTATTTGCGGCAAAGTAACGTGCCTGAAGGTCATTGGCGGCGCATGAAATAAAAAGCTAGTCCCAAGACAGAAGGCATGGCAATAAGGGAAAGATACCACGTGGTTAGGTGGGTTCCATTCCCCAGTAGGATATATTGTTAAGACGTTCCTACTGATTGCATTTTGGAGTTTGTCAGGACATTCCTACTGATTGCAGGGTTGGGAGTTTGCTAGAGCGTGCCAACTAGTTGTAAAGTTGGGAATTTATTAGGGCGTTCCTACTGATTGCAGGGGAAAAAGAGGCATGGCGGCTGGTAAAGGCCAAGTCGCGCCCTACTTCACCACAGCGCGAACGCCATTCTCCCAATCAGCCATGGCTACAGCCTCTTCAATGAGCATGACAGGGATTTCCTCACGAATAGGATACACAAGGCCGCAAGATGCGCAGTGCAAACCCTCTTCGTCACCAAGCAACATAAGTTCGCCGCCCTCTTTGTTCTGGCACTTTGGGCACGCAAGTATCTCAAGTAATTCTTTATTTAAAGCCACAGGAACCTCCAAGGCGTCTGATGTCTATGTATATGATACCATGGTGAGATGGTAAAATGGGACTCACCTCTGAAAAAAGCACTCTACCCTGACAAGGCCAGATGCTCAACATGAAATAATGGGCCCAAAATCCCAAAACAAAACATCAACCGCAATAGCAAACAAAACCGTGGACTGAAATCGTTACCAAAATCATGAACTCAATCATGGGCCACTCATTCCCCCCATTTTAAAGGAAGCCCCATATGTCCCACGCACCACGCCTTGTTGACCTGCACACCCACACCACAGCATCTGATGGAACCGATAGCCCAAGCGAAGTCGTCCGCAAGGCCGCAAAGTTGGGTCTCTTAGCCGTGGCCATTACAGACCACGACACAACAGCTGGTCACGCAGAAGCTTTTGAAGCTGGGAAAAAATACCAAATCGAAGTCATTGGTGGCTGTGAACTCAGCACCACGCATGAAGTACCTACTCAGAATAATTCCGAAACAAAGAAGCTCAGCGTGCATATCCTTGGGCTCTGGCTTCCCAAAGATGAACAGCTTTATGCCGACTATTTGTATAGGCTTCAAAACGTGCGAAATCTGCGCAATATGCAAATGATTGAGAAATTACAAGGTCTTGGCGTCAATATCAGCTATGAAGAGCTCTTGCGGCAAACCAAGGAAAAATATGGCGATGTCCAGTCCATTGGCCGCCCACACATAGCCTCAGCCCTCGTGCAAGCAGGCTATATCGCTCAGGAAACCGACGCCTATCCCCAATACATCGGCATGGGTGCTCCTGCTTATGTGGCGCGCCAAGGTATCACCCCACAAGAAGCTGTGGCCTTCCTCGCAAGCATCGGAGCTACCGTGGCCATGGCCCATCCCATGATTATCAATTGGGAAAAGCAGCAGATCAACGACCTTATTGCCGACCTCAAAGCCGCTGGCCTGCACGCCATCGAAGCCTATCATCCAAGCCATAATCAGGAACAAGTCCGCCAATGTGTGGAACTTGCCAGCCACCACGGACTTGCACTTTCTGGCGGTTCTGACTATCACGGCACAGCGAAACCTAAACTGCAACTTGGTTCTGGCAAAGGTGGACTCCGTGTCGCATGGCACGTGCTCGAGGCCCTTAAGGAACAACGGCGCAAGCTCGGCTTGCCTGTGTAGTGAAGGGATTACCCCCATGCTCAACATTCACCAACAAAGAAAGTGCCAAGCAGCGCACTCTATATAGGATACATATGCAAACAACGCTCACAACACGCAAAGTTCCCGAACTTCTAGCCCCAGCTGGCAACCGTGAACAGCTGGACGCAGCTCTGCGCTATGGTGCCGACGCGGTCTATCTCGGTGGCTCTTCGCTGAACTTGCGTGCTGGCAGCCGTGGCTTTGATGGTGAAGCCCTCAGCCAAGCTGTGACCGATGCTCATGCCGTGGGCGCCAAGGTCTATTACTGTCTCAATGTCCTGCCGCAACAACGCCATATGGCTGCTATTGAAGCCTGTCTTGAAGCCCTACCCGAGCGCGGCATTGATGGCCTCATCGTAGCTGATCCTGGTGTTATCTGGCTGACCCGTCGCTATTGCCCTGATATTCCATTACATTTATCCACCCAAGCCAATACAGCCAATGCCTCAGCTGTGGCGTTCTGGAAAGAGCTTGGCTTTAGTCGCGTGAACCTTGCCCGCGAACTTGATTGCCGGTCCATCGCACAAATGGTGCGCCAAAGTCCTGAAATGGAATTTGAAGCCTTTGTGCATGGGGCGCAATGTCTTGCCCTTTCTGGCCGTTGTCTCTTGTCGGCTTGGCTTAATGGTCGGTCGGCTAATCTTGGTCGGTGTACGCATCCGTGCCGCTTTGAGTATCAGGCTGAACCATTCCAAAGTCAGGCTGAATCATCACAAAGTACTGAAATTCCAGAATATAGCGACGTTAATCCCCATATCAATGCAGAAGGCTACCCACCAAGCCAAGAGACCTTCGCCTACGCAGCTGAGCGCATGCCAAAGCTTGCTGACGGTCTGCCAAGTCTCGCAGTGCATGAGCAGACGCGACCCAACCAGACCACATGGGAAGTGACGCAAGACAGCGACGGATTTACCGAGGGCTACAGCACCTTCTGGGCTCCGCAAGACCTTGCTCTTGTACGCTTCATGAACTGGTATGCTAAACTTGGCATTGCGGCTGTCAAGGTAGAAGGTCGTGTAAAAACAGGTTCTTATGTCGCGCAAGTTGTGGACGTGTACCGCACAGCACTCAACGATGCAGCCATCTTCGCCCACCGCAATAAGGAATACATCAACGAGCTTTTGCACACAGCATCACGTCCATTGTCCACAGGCTTTTTCTTGCCATCGCAGAAGCGCCACACATGGCCACAGCCTCAACTTTCTGAGAATGCCACGCCGCACATTGTGGCTCTCATCAACGGGAAAGCCGAAGGTCCCCTGCCATCCCTTGGGGGCAATTCTGCCTACGATATCACGGTGAAATCACCTTGGGATGCGTCCATGCCAGCCACGCTCCTTGCCACAGGTATGCGTCGGCCAGTCATGATGCCCGGCCACTATCAGCTAGAAAATCATCGCGGCCAAAAGGTTGACCGCTTGCACCCAGGTATGCGCGGTATCCTACACTGCGACATGGATGGGCTTGAAAAAGGTTTGTATATCAGGGCTTAGTTTGGGGGGAAATTAGGTAAGACGAGCTGGGTGAGGGGCACCCTTTGAAAAGGGTTCCCCTCACCCAGACTCCCCTCCTAAACTTTTTATTTGTGGATGAGAGTGTGCTCTTTGTGTGGTTATTAGTGGCCACATGAAGAGCTTTTTTGTTGGAGGTGAGTAGGCAAGGCCCAAGACAGAAAAAATGCTAGAATAGGAAAGATAACACGTGGTTAAGTGACGTTGATTGTATGAGGAAATGATATGTACCTTGAACATAGCTCGAAGATGGATTGCCACGTCTCTCGGCAAGAACTGCGGCCACCGGACGTAAATCTCGGGCCTCTCACCTCCATCCTCTCACCTCCACCCATCTCACCTCTATCCTCTCACCTCTATCCTCTCACCTCCACCCATCTCACCTCTCTCCCCCTCCAAAAAAATGCACTCAGCAGGAACGCCCCATCAATATAATAAGCTGGGCAATCAACGCCACCGAACCACGCGTCATCTTTCCCATATGGATATATTCCCTTTCTTGG
>JAWXUA010000200.1:0-3764 GCA_044433065.1 Pseudomonadota bacterium | reverse complement strand
CTGGGGGAGGGAAACCCTTTTTAGCTGCCCGAAGGGTGCCGAAGGCACAGCCGTTAGGCGAGCGCAGCGAGTCTTACGGATGCAGACAGCAACGCTAAGGGTTTCCCTCCCCCAGCTTACTAAAAAATCCTAATCCTCATCATCACCATAACCATCGCGAGCGCTACCTAAAATAGCGTCAGCGGCGGCAATGCGTTCGAGGCGAGCGGCTTCTTGCTTGCGTTCACGGGTCCCGAGCTTACGGAAGGAATTCCAGTCCTCGGAGATTTCTTGGTGACGTGCGAAGACGAGGAAACCGGTGTGGGCGACCATGCGGTCTTCGGGACGGAGGCGGTCAGCGATAGGCTTCCAGCGGCGCACGAGGATTTCGCTCACTTCGATTTCGTCGAAAGGACCGCGCTCGAGGCCGTAGAGGAGCTTGCTTACTTGGTCCACAGTGGGCAGGATGAAGCCGAAGGTGCCACCTTTTTTCACAGCTTTGACAGCGTGGTCGAGGTATTCCCAAGGGGTGCGTACGTCGAGGAAAAGGGCGTCAGCTTCATCGACAACGAAACCTTCGGAGATGTCGCGGTGAATGAGGGTCACGTTTTGGCCAAGACCAGCCCAGTCAAGATTGCGGCGAGCGAGCTTCATGAACTCTTCGCGTGCTTCGTGGGTAAAGATTTGGCCTGTAGGGCCTGCGAACCAAGACATACCGAGGGTTAGACTACCGGAACCAGAACCAGCTTCGATGATTTTACGACCAGGGCCAACGCCAAGTCGCATGCATATATAACTGATATCTTTAGGATAAATAATTTGTGTTTGGCGTTTTACACCACGTACAAGGTCGTAGATGGTAGGTTCTTGAACGCGGTATGGGATACCCTTGGTGGAGCGAACTTCGGTGCCGAATTCAGCGGCTGCAAGGTCAGCCATGGCGATGATACCATCGTTGCCATGGATATCTTGGTCTTCAACAATGCGGCGCAAGTAGCGCTTACCACGGGGATTAATCAATATTACAAGCTGTCCGTATGCGGGCATTTTTTCCTCCAGAATTGTTTGTCACTAAATCACGCTCAATGCTATATATTGATATGCGACGCGAAGCTAGGCCTAAGAAGGGCATTCGAGCGTTTTTGTGGGGATATTTTAAAAAAATGATGCTACGTGAGCGAGCTTAAGCACGAAAAACAGACATAAAAAGAAGCCTTTTTTAGCGAAAAAGAGGCTAAAACACCAAAAATTGCCCTTGAACGGTATATTTTGCATGGTTTTTGTTGCTTTTTTTGAGAAAAACGGCTTTTATGTGCGACGCGATAAGAATGTGCATTAGAAAAGAGCTTCCACTGTGAGTCACAACTCATGGCCATGGACTTTGATACTGCTTAGCTCTGGGCGCCCATCTGTGCCAGCACATCTTAACGGCCAACCGTCATACTTTTCATACCTGAAAAAGCATCCGTATCTTTCTGAAATATCAGAAAATACCCGAGAGCTCTTGCACATGCTCATGCGGCCTATGCTGCACATAACGTCTTTGGTGTTTGTGTGAAGCCGCCCCTGCAAAGCCTCATATATACGACATTGGCTCGCCAAAGTATAAATTTCCACATGCCACGGCATGTAATCCAAATTTTTTGCGTTCTACGCTGAGAGAAATCATGACCAATACAAAGAAGATTAAGCGCAAGATGTTTATCAGCATCTTGCCTGGGGAACAAATTGAAGTTGTTCTCGCTGAAGATGGTGCGGTGAAAGAGTATTATGTTGAAATGCTCCACCAAGCCAAGACCAAAGGCAATATTTATAAGGGTGTCATCAATAATATCGACACCAATCTCCAAGCTGCATTTGTAAGCTATGGTGCTGAAAAGAATGGCTTTTTGCAAATCGACGAAGTGCACCCAGAATATTATCTCGCCCACCACGATCCCGTCAAAGGCAAGAAATATCCGCTCATGCAAAAGGTCTTAAAGGCTGGCCAAGAAGTCCTTGTCCAAGTGGTCAAAGAACCATCTGGTAGCAAGGGTGCTTTCTTGTCGTCCTATCTGTCCTTACCCGGTCGCTTCCTTGTTTTGACCCCTGGCCGCGAGCAAATTGGCGTGTCACGCAAAGTTGAAGACGACGAAGAGCGTAGCCGCTTGCGCGAAATGCTCGAAGGTCTCACTCCAGGTGACGGCCTTGGCGTTATCGTCCGCACAGTCAGCGCTGGCACAAGCAAGACCACCATGCAACGTGACTTGCAATTCTTAAAGCGCCTCTGGAAGGATGTCCGCAAAAAGGGCACCACCGAAGATGCACCATCCCTCGTCTACCAAGAGCCAGACCTTGCAAGCCGTGCTGTGCGCGACTATCTCACCGATGAAGTCTGCGAAGTTTGGGTTGACGACGAAGATACTGCTAACCAAATCCGCGATTTCGTTACCCTTATTTTCCCACGTAAAGCAAGCCTCGTAAAGCTCCACAACGACCCAACCCAATCACTTTGGGATCGCTTCAGCCTCCAACGTCAGCTTGACCAAATTTACTCCCGTGAAGTTATTCTGCCCTCTGGTGGCCGCCTCGTCTTTGACCAAACAGAAGCACTCATGGCCATCGACATCAACTCGGGCAAAATCGCTGGCAAGACCAATTTTGAATCCATGGCCCTCAAGACCAATACCGAGGCTGCAGAAGGCATTGCCCAGCAGCTGCGACTCCGCGACATCGGCGGTCAGGTCGTCATCGACTTCATCGAAATGCGCGACCGTAACCATTGGCGCGAAGTAGAAAAAACCCTCCGCAACGCCATGAAAGGCGACCGCGCACGCCACGACGTGGGCAAAATGAGCCGCTTTGGCCTCTTGCAAGTGGTCCGCCAACGCACAGGCTCCTCAGCGCTCTCCATCACCATGGAAGCTTGCCCATATTGCCGCGGTTCTGGTTTGCGCCGCAATCTCGAATGGCAATCGCTCCAAGCTCTGCGCGAAATTGAACGCCAAGTACGCGCCCTGCCCCACGGTCAGCAGACCTTTCATTACGAAACAGGTCCTGAGCTTGCGCTCTATCTGCTGAACAAAAAACGCGAACGCATCATGGATCTTGAGCGTCACGGTCACGTGCACATCGACATCCATTCATCGCACAAGTAGCCAAAATCATTATGCAACGTATTCTGCTCCACGCATGCTGTGGTCCATGTTCCATTGCCACAGTCCGCGCGCTTCGCGATGAAGGTTTTCACGTGACAGGTGTGTTCCTTAACCCGAACATCCATCCACTCAACGAATACCTCAAGCGTCGCGAAGCCATGGAAGAGGTCGCCCAAAAGCTCGAGCTCCCCATGATTTGGCGCGACGACGTCTACGATATGGTCACATGGCTCCGAACCATGGCATGGCGCGAGCAAGGCGAAGTCCGCTGTAGGCTCTGCTACGCCACCCGACTCGAGCTCGTGCACAAAATGGCGCGCCAAGGCAAATTCGACGCGTTCACCTCGACACTCCTCTACTCCAAGCAGCAACGGCATTCCGTCATCGCTGAAGTCGGCGCAAGCATCGCCGGTGGTTCCTCCGTACCCTTTCTCTACCGCGATTTCCGCGCTGGTTGGAAAGATGGCATCGAGCAATCCCTCGACTGGGGCATCTACCGCCAGCAATGGTGCGGTTGCATCTACAGCGAGAACGACCGCTATGCTAAGGATTTTGCTGGGTTAAGGAAAGGTAGGTAGTTTAGTTCGCTGGTTGATAGTTAGTTAGCTGGGGGGAAGGAGGAAACTTTTGAAAAAGTTTCCTCCTTCC
>JAWXUA010000199.1:0-3772 GCA_044433065.1 Pseudomonadota bacterium | reverse complement strand
CTGGGAGGGAGAAAACTTTCTTCAGAAAGTTGTCTCCCTCCCCCAGCTCGTCTTAACTAACTAACGAACTAATTACCTAACTAACTAACTACCCACCAAAACCATACGACGCTAATACAGCTTGGCCTTGTGGTGACATAACGAAGTCGATGAAGGCTTGTGCGAGAGCAGCTTGTTCGGGTGAGGCTGCTGGGTTTTTGCAGGGTGCGATGGGGTAGCTTACGGCTGGGTGGCCTGTGAGGGTTGCGACGAGGATGGCGGTGTGGGCTTTGAGTGCGAGGTTGGCGTCGGTGAGGTAGACGATGCCAGCTTCAACTTCGCCACGGTTCACGTAGTCGAGCACTTGCCGGACATTGGCACCCATGACGTACTTGGGCGCGAGCTCGTCCCATAGACTCATGCTTGTGAGCGATGCTTTGGCGTAGCGACCTGCGGGCACAGAGTCAGGGTTGCCGATGGCGATGCGCTCGGTTGTGGCTGCTGTGAGGTAGGCAGAAGCAAGAATATTGGGTAGGGTGGCTTGAGCGCCTGTAGCAGATAGAGCGGCTGGCGCGATGAGCACGAGTGAGTTGGTGGTGAAGGTGATGCGGTGCGCGTCGTCAATGAGCGCAGCTTGCGATGCCTTGTCCATGGTGACTTCGTCGGCTGAGGCAAAGACGTCCACGGGCGCACCCATTTCTATCTGGCGGAGAAGTGGCCCAGATGCGGCGAAGTTGAGACGTAGCGAGGTGTTTGGGTTGGCGGCTTCGAATAGGGCTTTAAGCTCTGTGAAGGCGTCGGTCAGACTTGCGGCGGCTGAAACGGTGATGGCCCCAGATAGGGATGAAGATGGGGATGAAGATGGGGATGAAGCTGCTTGGGCCGCGCGCACAGGAGCGCCTAAGCAACATACGCAAGCAAACATGATTAACAGGGTCAAATGGGTCAACTGGGTCAACGGGGTCAGGGCAACACGCCATACGGTACTAGGGTTTTTGCACATGAGAAGGCCTCCTTTAAGGTCTATGGTGCTCCGCTTGGTTCATAAGTTCCATAAGGATGTGAAGCGTTTGGCGCTGTGCGGAGCTGTTTTGGCCAAGCGTTGCACTATCCTTAATGCCACTGCCTTGTATGTTTTCACCGCGCTTAAGGCGTTGAAAATCCATGGCTTCGGAGCATGTCCCTTCATGGTAGATGAACAGCGTTTCAGCGAAAGCGTCAACGTCGTCTGGGTCATGGGTAATGATGATAGCTGGGATGCCAAAATGGTGTAATAATTCACTAAAGTCGTGACGCAAACGGAGGCGTAGAAGAGGGTCAAGGGCAGAAAAGGGCTCGTCAAGGAGCAATAATTTCGGCTTGATGGCCATGGCCCTTGCAAGGGCTACGCGTTGGCGTTGACCGCCTGAAATCTCGTGTGGATAGCGGTGTGCAATGTGGCTGATTTGCAGGAAATCCAGCAAGTCCTGCATATCTTTATGGGTGTTTTTGTGGGTGGACTGGGATAGGCCGAGGAAGCCTGTGAGGCTGTCCTTGAGCTTGCCATAGAGTCCTTCGTGCAGGCCAAAAGCGATGTTTTGGCGCACGGTTAGATGTGGGAATAGGGCGTAATCTTGGAACATGTAGCCAAGATGTCGGTGGCGCGGCGCAATGTGGATGCCTTTGGCTGCGTCGAAGAGGGTTTCACCATGCAGACGGATATGGCCCTCTTGTGGCCGTACAAGGCCAGCAATGCTTTGTAATGTTAGGGTCTTGCCAGAGCCAGAGTGACCGAAGAGCACGGTTAAATAGTCTGAGCTTTGGATGCGTACGTTGAGTGAAAAATCAGACTGAGCCTCGCCACGCCGCGCATTGCGGAAATGGCTTTGTATTTCCATATCCAAAATGGGCGTTGTTGGGGACTGGGACCTCAGAGAGGACTGGGGAGAGGACTGGAGAGAGGACTGGAGAGAGCGGATAGAGGTTCGGGGAGAGTTTGTGATGTCGCTCATGACCGTGCTCCTTTGGGCCGCGTAATGTATTCCGCTAAAAGAAGGACAGCCATGCACAGAAAGGATGTGATGAGCACAAGGACTGTGGCCTTGGCATCGTCACCAGCTTGGAATGCGTCGTAAATGGCGAGGGAGAGCGTCTGGCTTTGGCCAACGATATTGCCGGCAAGCATGAGGGTTGCGCCGAATTCACCCATGCCACGGGCAAAGGCAAGCACGACGCCAGCAATGATGCCGCGCCATGCTAAGGGTATAGAAATACAGAAGAAGATGCGTAGTTCGCTAGCCCCAAGGGTACGTGCTGCTTGCTCCAATGTGTGGTCCACGGACTCGAATGCAGCCTTGGCAGATTTGTAGACGAGAGGGAAAACCACTACCGTAGCGGCCACCACAGCTCCTTGCCACGAGAACATGAGCTGGATACCCATGTCGGCAAGCCATGCACCGATGATGCCGCGTCGGCCAAGCAGAACAATGAGATAGTAGCCCAACACTGTGGGTGGAAGCACGAGGGGCAATGCACATAAAACATCAACAATACCACGACCATAAAATCGTTTATGCGCCACAAACCACGCTACGCTGATGCCGAACACAGCAGAGGATACGGTGGCTAGAGAGGCCACGCGTAAGGTGAGCTTGATGGCTGTGAGGGTCTGGTTGTCTGTGAGGATGGGCAGTGCATTGGATATGAAGGGGAAGGCTGCGTCATGGGCCATAGCAAGGGATGGCGCGAGAAGGGGCAGTAAAGGCGTCAGCAGGAAAAGTAGGGCTGTCAGACACAAGAGCCTATGGGTGACAAGGCGGAAAGGCAGGCAGGCACCAAGGCAGGCACCATGGAAGGCACGAAGGAAGGCAATATGGAAGGCACCAAGGCACGCACCATGGCAGGCAACAAGGAAGGCACCATGGCACGCACGAAGAGAGGCGTGCTTCTGCGCGAAGTTCTGCATGGAGGTGCGGTATGGTGTTTTGTGTGACATACGCAGATTTTACCTGATACTCATGGGATGCGCAAATACTTACCGCCCATGGTGGGAATATGGTGCAGTTTTGGCGTTTGCTATGAGGTAGCCTAGGTGCAAAATGATATATTTGTCAATATTAATTTGTGGGGAGTGGGGCGAGAGAAGAGGAAAAGGAAGAGATAGAGCTTTCCATCAAAGACAGGGGCGGCTTTCCGGCTCTCCATCAAAGAGGCTCTCCATCAAAGACAGGGGCAAGTAAAAAAGAAGAGGCGCACCTGCTCGAAACCAAAAAAAAGCCCCACATCGGATGATGTAGGGCTCATAGTGCCTTATGGTGGGTCGTGCAGGATTCGAACCTGCGACTCTCTGATTAAAAGTCAGATACTCTACCAACTGAGTTAACGACCCGTGAAGGAAGGGCTATATACCCCTCGAATTCAAAAAATGTCAAGCGGTTTTTTTGTGATTTTATTTTTTTTATTAAAAAATGTTTTTTTTATCTTTGAGCGAGCCCTTTTTGTCTTCCCAGCTCTCTCTCTCTCTCTCTCTCTCTCTCTCTCTCTCTTTCTCTCCAGTCCATCTAGCAGCAAGATATAGGGTTGATTAGCCCCTTAATAATCTACCTTGCAGGGACTCTCTTCAATATAGCAAGCTGGGCAATCGAAGCCACCGAACCACGCGTCATCTTTCTCATCCTGCCGAATACCTTTACCAAGACCAACTATCCCCATATTTCCCCCAAAAACAAAAAAAGCCCTCCATGTGGCCGAAAACAACCATACGAAGAGCCTAATATCATCCACAAATAAAAAGTTTAGGAGGGGAGGGGGTCTG
>JAWXUA010000198.1:0-3980 GCA_044433065.1 Pseudomonadota bacterium | reverse complement strand
ACTTTCTTCAAAAAGTGTTCTCCCTCCCCCAGCTCAACCAACACCCAAGCTTATTCTAAAAAAGCTTCCACAAGGTCCGCCATACCATGCACATCGCGTGGGTCAAACCAGTGGATTTCCTTGTCTGCATTGAACCATGTGAGCTGACGCTTAGCATAGGCCCGAGTATTGCGTAGCCATGCGTCACAGGCGGCATTCAAACTATAATGCCCTTGCATATACGCCAAAAGTTCTGCACAGCCGATGCCCGTCCAGCCAGCGGCTTTAGCATGAGGACATGCCAGCCACGCGTTTTCAGCCTCACCCAAAGCACCTTGGCTGAGCATCTGGTCAATGCGTAGGCCAAGCCTTGGTTGCAATTGCTCAAGGGTCATGGCAAAGCCGATTTTCAGGGCTTTCATGGGGTAGAGTGGCTTTGTGTCAGCATGCCACGCACTGAATGCTTTTCCTGTAAATTCAAATACTTCCAAAGCTCTTGTAATGCGCTGTCTGTCGTTGGCATGAATGCGTGCTGCATAGGCAGGGTCCACCTCTACAAGCCTTTCATGTAAGCGCACAGAGCCTCGTCGCGCACACTCTTCTTGCAGAGCTTCGTGGATTTCTGCAGGAATTGATGGGATATTGACGATACCTTCAAGCAACGATTTCACATACATACCAGTGCCACCCACAAGCATGGGTACATGGCCAAGACTAGCATGATGGTATACTTGTTCAGCCGCAAGGTCGCCCCAGATACCTGCTGATATGGCCTCATCCATGGCCAAAAAACCATAGAGATGATGTGGGCATACAGCTTGCTCTTCTGCACTTGGTTGGGCTGTGATGATAGGCACGTCACGATAGACTTGGCGCGAATCTGCATTGATGACAATGCCGCCAAATCGCTCAGCAAGATGCAAGGCTGCTGCTGTTTTTCCTGCACCAGTGGGCCCCACGAGGCATAGAACCTTGGGTGGTGTTTCGGGGATAGTTATGGATGGCGTGGGCATGAATATTCCATGATGGCTATGAGCTAGTAATGGTATCTTCTGACTGTACAGACTGTACAGCCTGTACAGACGGGGAGGACGATGAGGCTTGTTCCGCCATGGCCAAAGCTTGGGCAATTTCTGGCGGCATCTTCACTTTGTCTTTGGTCTCCGGATTATAGCCATAAACTTGGCGTAAGCGGCCATAGACCACACTGGGCACAAGGCCCTTAATGTCGCCGCCAAGGCTGGCTGCAGCCTTGATAATGGTGGAGCTAATATACAGCCATTGATAGTCTGTCATCAAAAAAACAGTATGAATAGAACGATTTAGATGCCTATTCATAAGTGCCAACTGAAACTCATATTCGAAGTCCGAGACCGCGCGCAAACCACGTAAAATAACATCGGCTCCACGCTCAATGGCATAATCCACCAAAAGCCCTGTAAATGGCTCCACAGTAATGCGTGGCCTATCCTTAAAGACTTCGCGCGCCATTTCGACGCGCTCATCCAAGGTAAAGAGCGGATTTTTGCTTGTATCTGCAGCAACAGCCACAATAACATTGTCAAAAATTTGTTGACCGCGTTTGATAAGGCTCACATGCCCCATGGTTAATGGGTCAAATGTTCCAGGATAAATGGCTAATTTTCCTCGATTTTCGCCCATATTACAATCCTTGTTTGACCATAAAGACGGTCAACCAAAAGTTCAAGTTCTTCATGAACTTTTTCAGCATCAAAAGCGAGGCCGCGCTCAACTTCAGCAATGATAAGCCCATCATCAGCAAGCCAGCTATTACGCATGACCGACTTTAAGGTTGGCGCAAGCAAATTTTTGCCATATGGTGGGTCAATGAAAATCACGTCAAATGGCATAGGTGCACGGCGGCATAAAATGCGGCCCAAGTCCTCATTGATGACGCGCCAACGTCTTTGCTCAATGCCAAGGCTTATGGCATTTTTTTCAATGCAGGCTGTGGCCTTTGGGTTTAAATCCACAAACCATGCGTCATCAGCACCGCGGCTCAAAGCTTCAAAGGCAAGGCTACCACTGCCAGCGAAGAGGTCCAAAATACGGCAATCGCACCACACAACGCCACGCGATTCTAACATAGAAAAAAGAGCTTCGCGTACACGGGACATGGCTGGACGATAGCCTGGGCCTTCTACAGTCTTCAAAACGCGTCCTCGATAAGCACCAGAAATAATACGCATATTTTTACCTTATAGTTCTGAGCAAAATACATTGCTCTCAAATGGTCTTGATAAATCCGCCAAGCGGGAAGCTGATTATGGCCATACTCGCCCCTAAGTGCAAGGAATTTCACACAACAGGGAAAAGAATGAAGAGGCCAAGCTTGTCATTGCCTCTTAGCAACATAAAAGTTATAGTTTCACTATTGCCATACTGCTTATACATAAACATTTTTCGTATACTGTGCTCTAAACAAAGGGTTTTTATGACAATATCACCAAAAAATGCATGCCCCACCCAAGGTATCACCCAAGGTATGGCTTATGACGCCACACAAGCACTGCAGAACCTAAGCCCACAACAAGCTGAACGTTCGCAAGAAATTTTTACCGAAATGGTCACCAGCTACGCAGCGCTCCAAGATATTCAGTACGGCGTCACCATCTATGGTTCCGCACGCGTTGCAGAGGATGCTTCGCTGTATGCTGAAACCGTGCGCCTTGGCAAGCTTTTAGCTGAGGCTGGCTACCATGTCATTACAGGCGGCGGCCCTGGTCTTATGGCTGCTGGCAACCGCGGTGCCCATGAAGCAGGTAAAGAATCTACAGGTCTGCGCATTCGACTTCCTCATGAGCAGCACACCAATCCGTACATGACAAAAATATGTTATTTCAATAACTTCATGACAAGAAAGCATATGTTCATGATGCACTCAAAGGCGTATATAGTCATGTCTGGTGGTCTTGGCACATTGGATGAATTATCGGAAATTTTTGTCCTCGTCCAGACAGGTAAGCTGCCCCCAGCGCCCATCATTTTATATGATACGGCATTTTGGCAGCCTTTTGTGAACTGGTTGCGCCACACAGTTGCAGCTGGGGCCTTTATCCGCGCAGAAGATGTTGACCTCTTGCACTTGGTGGACAGCCCAGAGCAAGCCGTGGACATTGTGAAGCGATATGTACCTATAGCTGATTAAAGCTGGAAGGGGGAGGGTGGACGCAACGAAGTGCAACGTCATTGCTAGACCCTCTCGCTGAACGTAGACTGTGCCGAGGTTTTTATGTGTGAAAAAAAAGATGATGCGGCTGTTGATAGCCCAGTCGTTGAGGCTAAAGCGGCTGATGGTCCATTTGGCCCTGTGCCCTCAGCCCCCAAAGGCTGGACATGGCACACGCTCATGGACATAGCACTACAAGAAGCGAGCAAGGCAAGCCACGCTGGTGAAGTGCCTGTTGGTGCTGTCATCGTGTCGGCTGAAGGGGAGATCCTGGCCACAGCGCACAATGAACCCATAGCCAATCATGACCCCAGTGCCCACGCAGAAATGCTCGCCATCCGCAAGGCCGCAGAAAAGCTCAAGAATTATCGGCTTGATGGAGCCTATCTTGTGGTCACTCTCGAGCCATGCATCATGTGCGCAGGTGCCATCGTCCACGCACGTCTTGCTGGCGTTGTTTACGGAGCCCTTGACCATAAAGCTGGTGCTGTTTGCTCATGCATGGACGCCTTTGACCTGCCTTTTTTGAACCATAAACCATGGCATATGGCCTATGTTCGGCATGAGGCTTGCGCCCAAGTTCTACGTGATTTTTTTGAACAACGACGAGAGTAGAGGATTTCTATCCGTGCGCTAGAGCTATGATGAAGTGGAGTGAAGACCAAAAAAAGCCCTTAACGTTTCCGCTAAGGGCTTTAATCTCATGGTGCGCCAGGAAGGATTCGAACCTCCGACCTACAGGTTCGTAGCCTGTTGCTCTATCCAGCTGGGCTACTGGCGCATATGTACAAACGCTTGATAATAAATGGTG
>JAWXUA010000197.1:0-4165 GCA_044433065.1 Pseudomonadota bacterium | reverse complement strand
GGAAGGGGAAACCCTTTTCAAAGGGTTTTCCCTTCCCCCAGTTAAATTAATCCCGATGCATATATAAAATAGGGTAGGGCTTGTTGGTCTGGTCTGTTTCAGTGCGTTTATAGATGGCGAAGTCCCATTTTTGATAGAAGCGGATAGCTGGCGGATTTTGTTCATTGACGGTGACTTTATGGGCACCGAGTTCATCGAGGGCGTAGCGCATGAGCATGGACCCATAGCCTTTGCGGCGGAGGTCGCCATGGATGAAGAGGGCGTTTATGGAGCCATTTTGAACGGACATGATGCCGCATAGGGTGTCTCTGTCGGCAAAGAGGCCATGAAAGGGGGCAGTTTTGGGTTGGAGGAGGATCGTTTGGATGATGGCTTTATTGGTGAGAATATCGTGTAGGGCACGGTGCACAAGGTCTTTGAAGAAGAGGTAGTCTTCTTGTGACAAAAAATCGTGCGTGGCAAGGACTGAGCTTTCCCAAACAGCCATGGCGTCAGGAATGTCAGGAGTGCATAGTGGGCGGATGGTGTATTGCGGTGTGGTATTCATATGAGGATGGTATCTTTAGTGTTGCTATTTCAGGTGGTTTAGAGGTGTATTGCGTTGAAAAATGAGAAAAGGTCAACGACGTGCGATGACCTTTTCCCTATTTTCTATGTGATGGTGAACTATTTTTTGGGTGCCTCGATGAGGGGCATGGAGCTTTTATGGGTGCAGTTTGGACCTTCTTCACAGTCGGAGCCCATGTCACTCATACCACCCATGCTTCCCATACCCTTAGGAGGCATGGTCATGCCGCTCATACCTTGGCCTTCGCCCATGCCTTTGCCGCCTGCACCATGACGGTTCAAAAAGGCGTTCCATTCAGCGTCGGTCATAGCACCATCGCTGTCGGTATCAATGGCTTCAAAGGCTGGCTTACGCATTTGTGGCATGGCAGCTTCAAATTCTTCCCAAGATACGGTTCCATTGTTGTCGGTATCCATGGCGTCAAAACGGGCATCAGCCATGGCAAAACTAGCAGAACAAAGCACCATCGTGGCGGCGAGTACTAAACGTTTCATAGGCCCTCCTTGGAGCAATCAGCAATGCAAATTGGGTATACTTCGCTATGCCAGAAGAGGCATGCGGTACGGTGTGCTGAACACCAAAAAGATTAGTAACCATGGCACGTATAAAAAGCAAGGGCTAGCATGAATAGATATGCAAGGTGAGGGCTAAGTAGGGATATTATGGTGTGGCGACTGCTTGCCATGGCATATGAATTTTTATATACTTTACTACAAACGGTAACAGCGTTGTACGGTGTGCCTTTGCGCACATACCTATATATATTTTTTTCTTTATGGAGTATATAAAATGGCAACAATAGAGTACATCCGTGCAGTGGCACAAGGGCGTGACTTAGGCTTTTCCATTGCCCTACCAGACGAAAATGGTATCTCGAAGACGGCCATTAATGATTCTATCATACTTTATATTGTGGCAAGTCCAGACGGCCCAAACCCAACTAACGAGCTTGACTGTGCTTTTTTATACGCACCTCTGCTTTCAGTTCATGGTTTGCCTGATGCGGCCTATAAAAAGCTGTTTATTGAGGTTGGTAAATATGGCTTACCCTTTGCCATGTCACCGGGGATGCGCCTTGGCTTTGAGGAAAATTCTGAATTGCTTTGGGTTTGTCAACGCGTTGTTGGTTCCGTCATGAGTATTCCAGCAGTGACGGCAGGCTTACAACGCTTTGTACAAGAGACCTTGCGCATACAGCCTTTATTGACTGCTACAGTGGCACAACTTGCCAAAGAATTTGCCCATGGACATACTGCTTCGCAAGCAGCTCCTGCAAGAGCGACGAGCTATGCGCAGGAACAACAATATGCTGAAAGCTATGAAACAAGCCAAGAAAGTGCCAATAATGTTGGCAGTACTTATGGCACGTATACTGCAACAGTCAATGACAGTGAAATTACAAGCCTACAGCTCATGAGCATGGGCTATGCTTTGCGTATATAATATTTGATGATATGGGGGGCATGCTTTGCCCCTTTAGTTTTTTTTGTGTTCTATATTAAGGAGTTGTCCTGTGAGTTTAGATGCCTTGCTTCGCCAGAGTATGCAGCAAAATATTGGTCAGGATTTGAGTCAGGGTTTGGGTCAGGATTTGAGTCAGGGTGGCAATGTTGGTGTTCAGCCACAAAAGGCCCCTGTGGGCATCGAGCCACAACATGGCATGCCAACCATTCCAAGCCCTGCAAGCTCAACTCCTTCTGCTCCAGACCTTGGGGCAGGGCTTACGGCAACGCTGTTTTCAACTCCAGATATTCTCGCTCATGCGCCTAATGCTGTTGATGCAAAGCCAGTAGACACGGCGGCGGAGAATGCTATCTTGCACCAAGCAGGACGGCAAATTGCAGGCGGCGTGCAAGGCTTGCGTGACCTTGGCCAAACCGCGGCCCCATCGACAAAAGAGGCGTTAGCTCAGGTCAATGCCTGCTATGCTAATGCCGTGGATACAGCCTCGCTCGGCGATATTGACAAGGAAGTGCCACAAGTCTTTTCACAGGCCTTATTGCGCAATGAATTAGCCCAAGGTGCTTTGGGCGATGATGGTTCTCAGGCTTTAGCTGAGGCATGCAAAGATAAATTGACCCAGCTTTTTACGTCTACGGATAAGACTAGCGTTGAAGATGCCCAACAGTTTTTTATGGGCTTGCGGACGCAGCTCGAGGCAGATAACGCCATTGATAACCATGGGGCAGCTCTCATGCGTGGTATTGAGCAATTAGCCACGAGCAAATTGGATACCCTAAGCACGGGTGCTATGGCAGATCTCGAAGATGTTGTTGATAATAATTTTGAACTACAGGATGCTCAAGACAAGGTTAATACTGCTGTGGGCAATCTTGCCGATGCTAAGGATGCATTAGCAAGCAGTATGGCTTACGAAGACGAATTTTTGGCCGTCAATATTTCGACCTTATTCAGTGAAAATCAAGAACAAGCCATTGCCGCGGCCAAGGATAACGTTGCTTTTGCTCAGCAATCTGTAAGCCATGCGGAAAAAAATCTTGCAGATGCGGAATTTACATTAGTTCAAGCCCAGACTGAATGCTTTGCTGAACTGGCTGGACGCGTTGAAATCCGCGTGACCAATGAAGCCAACGAGATTATGGGTTCCAGATTGGACGCCATGAGTCAAGGTACTTGCGACAAGACCATTTTGGAAATGTCCCAAAATATCAATAATAGCCCTTTGTTGACGGACCAATTGCGTGGCGATTTGCAGGGAAAATTGGAAGACTTTTCCGATAAAAATGCAAAGCAGATAGAAGCAAGCCTTGGCGAGAAAGTGATGGATTTGCATGTGCCAAGAGATGGCGATGGCAAGGTAGAACTCTATTCTGGCAATCTCGAAGCACGGGCCACTCAACTGCGCCATGACATTATGTCCACAACACTAGAAGGCTTTGGCCAAGAAGAGGCCTTGGGTGCGCTTGATAAGGTCATGACCAGTCTTCGTGCCGAGCGTGCTGAGGGTTTACAAGAATTTCTTTCTGGTGCAGGGAGCCTCAATCTCAACGAAGCTCAAGCCCATACCATAACCACCTTATTTAATAATGAAAGCGTATCCTATGACACCATGGCTGTAGGTCAGCTCAAGCTCTTTGGTACGGGGCTTGGCGAACAAATCGACACTATCACTCAAGGCATGCAAGAAAATGCCACGGTGGACCAAAAGCTTGCGGCGGCTCACAGCATTGATATGATGCTTATGGATAATCCTCTCTTAGGCGATGTGGCCCTTGCCATGAAAGAAAGCATCATCCAAGATGGGGACGAAGGCTATGCTCTCATGCTGACCCAGCACGACGCGAGCTGCGCTAAATCTGAAGCCTTTGCTGCTGTTGGTGAAACAAAAGAATTTGCAGGCGTCTTGAACATGGTCGACAAAGATGCCGGCTGTGACAAGCACCATGTGGCTTCGTTGAATATGAACGAACTTATGGGCTATGGGCTTGGTTCTGGGTCCAAGACGCAGGCCGCCTCGGTCGTCCTTTTGCACGCGGCATGGTCGGAACAAAAATCTATCCTTGCAGGCGAAAACCTCACTGATGATCAGCTTGATGCGCGTTTTGCAGACTTTGTGGAACAGTTGCCGCCCAAAAT
>JAWXUA010000196.1:0-4193 GCA_044433065.1 Pseudomonadota bacterium | reverse complement strand
AGCAGTTAATATTCCCTCCCCCAGACCCCCTCCCTTCCTAAACTTTTTATTTGCGATGGTTATTTGGGGCGCTGTTTGGGCAATCGCGGCGCATGGGGGGAGGAAGAAATATGGGAAGTTTAGCCCAAGCGAGCTATGTCACCAAAGTGGGAAAGATTACACGTAGTTCGGTGGCTCCGATTTCTCAGCCGGATAGCTTGAAGTGAGTCCCTGCTGATTGCTTTATGAGAAAAAAGTAATAATGATATAAGTATAGGTGATGGTATGCAAATCCCAACCAAACTCGTAGTGGCCGGTATCCTATGGCGTGGCCATGAATTTCTGGCGGCACAAAGACCAGAAGGCAAAGCCCATGCAGGGTATTGGGAATTCCCCGGTGGCAAAGTTGAAGCCGGTGAAAGCCTAGAAGAGGCCCTTGTGCGCGAGCTGCAAGAAGAGCTCGATGTCACGCCGTTGACCATGAAAGCATGGCAAGTGGTGCGCCATGTGTATAATGATAGTGCAAGCCTGAAGGAAGAAGAGAAGAAAGTGGAAGAGAAGCAGAAAGGGGCCACAGCTCTTAAATCAGCTCCTTTTGCCGTGGAAGTGCACTTCTACCATGTGACCGCTTTTGAGGGCGATGTCGTGGCTAAAGAAGGGCACGGCCTCGCTTGGATGACCCGTGATATGGCTGTGACCTACCCATTTCTTGAGGCAGACCGCCCACTTGTGGCAACCTTGCCCTTGGAACAGCCGGAATAATTAAGAAATATGATGAGATGGGGACGGATGCATTTCGTTGTATGGCAGTCCATCTTCGGGCAAGATATGAGAAGCGAACCCTCCCCAGCCAACTACAAACCCAAAAAAGAGTCCACAATGGAACAATTCATCTGCATTATGTTCGTCGCACTTGTTGGGGCCTTTATGGCCATACAACCAGCGGTCAATGCGGCCCTCTCTGCACAGTGGGCCAAGAGTTCATTGCTTGCGGCCACAGCATCGTTTGCGGTGGGTTTGGTGGCTTTAGTGGCTTGCCTTGTGGTGACGCGGACCAGCGTGCCATGGTCCACCATGGGGACAACATCGTGGTGGCATTGGCTTGGTGGCCTCATGGGCGCGTGCTTTGTGGTGGTGCTGACCTATGCGGCTCCAAAATTAGGCGCAGTGACCATTAGCGTTGTCGTTGTTGCGGCGCAATTGATGATGGCGGTCATCTTGGACCATTTTGGCTTATTTGGCTATGCGCAAAGGAATTTTGATATATGGCGCGGCCTTGGGCTTGTTCTCGTATTTTTTGGCGTACTTCTTGTCCGTCGCTAGCAAGTGGACTTCTTTTACTTTCTAGTTTTGTTCGTATTGCTCCCACCATGTGGCCATATTACCATTTGAATTTCATGATGGACTGGCGTAGAGTACTTGAGTTTTTCACTTAGTATATACAATTATCGTTGAGCTTGTGCTTTACGGTTGCATAAGGAGAAAGAAAATGGCTCTTGAGAATGGTAAAAAATTGGTTGTTGCTGTTGTTGGTGCAACGGGTGCTGTGGGTCGTGAAATGCTTAAGACCCTTGAACAACGTGAATTTCCTGCAGATCAGGTTATTGCTTTGGCGTCTTCACGTTCTGCTGGTACCAAAGTTCCTTTCCGCGACGACGAATTGATCGTGAAGGAATTGACGGAAAATTCCTTTGTGGGCATTGATATTGCCTTGTTCTCCGCTGGTGGCTCTACTTCTGAACGCTTTGCACCATACGCTGCTAAGGCTGGTTGCGTGGTCATCGACAATTCCAGCGCATGGCGCATGGACAAGCGTTGCCCATTGGTTGTTCCTGAAGTGAACCCACATGATCTCGCATGGCACAACGGCATCATTGCTAACCCAAATTGCTCGACAATTCAGATGCTTGTGGCTTTGAAGCCATTGCATGACGCAGCTCGCATCAAGCGTATTGTTGTGTCCACCTACCAAGCTGTTTCTGGCACAGGCCAAAAGGCCATTGACGAACTTGATAAGCAAGTGCGTCAAATGTTTAATCTGCAAGAGCCAGAAGTCAACGTGTACCCATACCGCATTGCTTTCAACTGCTTGCCACACATCGACGTTTTCCTTGATAACGACTACACCAAGGAAGAAATGAAGATGGTACACGAGACCGTGAAAATCTTCGGCGATGAGTCTGTTAAAGTTACTGCAACCTGCGTGCGTGTGCCTGTCTTCTACAGCCACTCTGAGTCCGTGAATATCGAGACCGAAGAGAAGTTGACCGCAGCTGAAGCGCGCGTCATTCTCAGCCAAGCTCCTGGCGTGCAAGTGTACGACAATCCAGCCGAAAAGATGTACCCTATGGCCATCGACGCTGCTGGTGAAGATGCTACTTTCGTCGGTCGTATCCGCGAAGACGAAACCATCGACAATGGTCTCAATCTTTGGATTGTTTCCGACAATATCCGCAAAGGTGCAGCCCTCAATGCTGTGCAAATCGCTGAAACCCTCATTACCAATGATTTGTTGGTAGTTCGGGACAAGACTGTTTTCAATAAGTAGGATTTTGGACAAGCTGGGGGAGGAGGAAACTTTTTCAAAAGTGTCCTCCTCCCCCAGACCCCTTCCCCCCCCAGCTCGTCCATAACCTAAAAGGATGCATCATGATTGCGACACTTGATACTGCGGCCTATGTGGCAAAGATGTTGTCTGTTCCTCGAGTGGGAGCGGAGAAGATTTTAGCATTTTATGAGCATCGGGTGGGTGCTATTTGCCGCGATGCGCATTGCATGTTGATGCCGCTGGATGACCATTTGGCGCATAGGGGCGATGGTATTTTTGAGAGCATGAAATATGAGCATGGGCGTATTTATCAATTAGATGCGCACCTTACACGTATGGAGCGGTCAGCTGCTGGGCTTATGCTGATGCCGCCTTGTTCATGGCTTGAAATGCGCGAAATCATTTTGGATGTTGCAAGGGCTACGGGACAAGAGGCTGGCATGTTACGCATCTTGGTTGGTCGTGGTTCTGGTGGCTTTGGCATTGACCCTGCTGAATGCCCAGAAGCGAGTTTATATATTGCGGCGTATGCTTTTTCGCCTAAGTCACAAGCTTGGTATGACAAGGGTTTGACGGCGTTTAGAAGTAGTATTCCAGCTAAGCAAAGTTATTTGGCACGCATCAAGAATGCTAACTATGTACCCAATATGATGATGGTTCGTGAAGCCCATGAGCGCAATATGGATGTGGCTTTTGGCTTTGATAAGGACGGCCATTTGACCGAGGCTGCCATTGCTAATGTGGCCATTGTGGATGCCAACGGCAATCTCGCGGTACCTCGTTTTGATAATGCCCTTGCTGGCACAACGGTTTTACGTGGTATGGAGCTTATGGGGCAACATATTCACGTTGAACAGCGCAATATCACCGAAGACGAAATTTTTCATGCTCGCGAAGTGCTCATGTTCGGCACAAGCAGCGATTGCGTCAGCATTGTAGCCTATGAAGGCAAGCCCATTCAGGATGGTAAAGCTGGTCCTGTTGCGAAGAAGGTCCGTGCGCTTTTGCAGGCTGATTTGCTTGAGAATGGGGTTTGCTTGTAGGCGGAGAAGAGTAGAAAGGCCCAGCGTTGCTCATTGTATCCGTAAGATTCGCTGTGCTCGCCTTCGGGCAGGACTCCCTCCGTCACTATCTAGTATCCGCAGTACTCGTCTCAACGGTTTCACTTGTATTTACTATGCCACAACTTTTAGTACGAAGATTTGCATAGCAGGCTTTGCCTACACGAAGATTTATACAGTAAGCCTTATCTACCTTATGAGGAGGCGAGCCTCTTAAGCCTCCCTCTTGGAGGGAGGTGGGCCTGTCGTGCTAGCCGTCAGCGAGCGTAGCGAGTGCTACGGATAGCAGACAGGGTCGGAGGGAACTGCCCGAAGGGTGCCGAAGGCACAGCCGTCAGCGAGTCTTCGAGCGCTACGGATGCAGATAGCAACGCTGTGTGCCTTTTCGTCTTCTGTTCTGGGAGCGACAGCGAAGCCGAGCGCATCTCTCTTATGCCTTTTGCATTTTTCTTCCTCTTACACCATTCTTCTTACCACCCCATCACCACGCCACACCCACGCCACACCCACTCCACACCCACGCCATACCCACTCCACAACAAAAAGGCCCCCACATGTGGCCGCTAATGGCGTACGAAGCTCCCAACTCCATCCACAATTAAAAA
>JAWXUA010000195.1:0-4240 GCA_044433065.1 Pseudomonadota bacterium | reverse complement strand
GGGAGGGAGAAAACTTTTCCAAAAGTTTTCTCCCTCCCCCAGCTATTTACAATTCCATATATGTAGCGGATTGAGCGGCCTTTTCGGACACGGTGACAGCATGGAGTGTCACAGCGTGTGGCGCAAGTCTTGGCGCGAGGGACTGCCAGATGAAGCGCGCGAGGTTTTCCGATGAGGGATTGAGGACATCGAAGGGCGGCGTGGTATTGAGGTCCTTGTGGTCAAGGAGATTGGTTACGGCCTTGAGCTCGGTTTTCAGGACTTTGAAATCGAGAAGAAATTCGACTTTGGGGTCGAGCTTTGCGCCTTGAACGACAACTTCGACGGCAAAGTTGTGGCCGTGAATGTGCTCACATTTTCCCTCGTAGTGACGGAGCGCGTGGGCGGCACAAAATTCAGAGCGCACGGTGAGACGCCATATGGAGGTGGCGGTGCTTGGGGCTATAGTAGAAGTGGGGCAAGTGGCCATTATGATACTCCTTGAATCCAAGTAGCGATAGCAGTTTCAAAGGCGGGGCTAGGCTGAACGTGCCAGCGTGCGCCAAGTTCGAGAGTACAGAGAAGGTCGTCAATGACCAAACGGACGTTGACGCTATTACGGCCACGGTGCTGACTGAGGATGGCGCGAAGTTCGGCCAAACGTGCAGGCGTGACATGCTTAAGCTGGAGATCAACGGTCACGGGTGTTTCGCATGCAGAGCAGGCAATGTCCAGTGGCGTCAAGCTTGCGGCGAGAATTTTTATTTCTCGGGGCATGGCCTCGGCATCACTATCTGCGGCTTCGGATGCTTCACCTTCGGCATGCGGAGCATTGCTTTGGGGCTCATCGTCATCATCGCGCTTGTCGAGCTTACCTTCAAGGAGCAGTGGCTGATCTGAATGGAGCATTTCACGGCAAGCTGTGAAGGCATCGGGGAAGAAAATGACTTCAGCGGACGCAGTCAAGTCTTCCACGGTGGCAAAGGCCATGCGCATGCCTTTTTTAGTCAAGAGTTCCTTGATGGATGTGACGATGACAGCAGACTTGATGGACGCACCAGAAGGCATTTCTCGCGCATCTTCGAGACGGGATAGCCGTTGCCTATCAATTTCTTTATTATATGGATGCAGAGGGTGACTTGTTAAAAAGAAGCCAAGGGCCTCTTTTTCAAAACGAAGTTTTTGATCGTCTGGCCATTCTTGGAGCGTTTGCTCTTCGCATTCATAGCCAATGCCACCATGCACAGTGGGCTCCTCCACAATCATGGAGAAGAGTGAACATTGATTGGAGTCGCGGTCCTTGGTCTTTTTTTGCGCCTTGGCAACTACAGTTTCAAGAGCGGCAATCATGCCAGAACGCGATACACCGAAGCAGTCGCAAGCACCACCTTTGATACAATTTTCCAGCACGCGCTTGGTGACTTTGCGTTGGTTGACGCGCACACAAAGATCAAGGAGGGATGCAAAAGGTTTGGCGTCGGGCTTGCCATCGTCGCCTGTACGCGCTTCAAAAACTTCGCGGATGGCTTCGTCGCCTACATTTTTGATGCCACCAAGACCAAAGATGATGGCCCCTTGGTGCACAGTAAATTCACGGCGACTAACTTGCATGCTTGCCTGTTTGACTTCGATATTCATATCTTTGCAAGCGGCAACGTATTTAAGCAATTTGTCCTGATTGCCCATTTCAGACGAGAGCAGGGCAGCCATGAATTCCGTTGGATAGTGTACTTTTAAGTACGCGGTATAGTAGGAAATGAGTGCATAGGCGGCAGAGTGTGATTTGTTGAAACCGTATTCTGCAAACTTTTCCATCAAGTCAAAAATTTCATCAGCCTTGAGTTTATGCGTACCGTTGGCAATGGCACCCTCAACGAATTTACCCCGCTCTTGGGCCATGGCTTCAGCATTCTTTTTACCCATAGCACGGCGCAAAAGGTCAGCACCGCCAAGGGTATAGCCGGCGACAATCTGCGCAATTTGCATAACCTGTTCTTGGTAAACAATGACGCCGTACGTATGCTTGAGGCAGGTTTCAAGCGAGGGCACGGGATACGTAATGGGCACTTCACCGTGTTTACGCTTGATGAATTCGTCAACCATGCCAGAGCCAAGCGGACCTGGGCGATAGAGCGCGAGCATGGCGATGATATCGTCAAAACATGAAGGGCGAAGCATGCGCAAATATTGACGCATACCCGAACTTTCCACCTGAAAGATGCCGTCAGTGTCGCCGCGTGAATAGAGCTCGTAGGTGGCTACATCATCAAGGGCGAGGGTGTCGAGGTCTGGCGGTGTTTTACCTTGAAGGGCAATGACATCAAGGGCATCCTGCACCAAGGTCATAGTACGCAATCCAAGGAAGTCGAACTTTACAAGACCGACTTTCTCCACCATTTTCATATTGAATTGCGTAACAACTTCGCCTTTTTTACCGCGATACAAAGGCAAATATTCCCACATAGGCTTGTCGGAAATAACAACGCCTGCTGCGTGGGTTGACGCGTGGCGTGACAGACCTTCAAGGCGCATGGAAATGTCGATGAGCTTATGCACCACGTCATCATTTTTATACAGCTGGGCAAGCTCTGGCTCATCTTTGAGCGCGGACGTCAGGGTAGCTTTTAAGTCTGTTGGAATGAGTTTGGCGATGCGGTCTGTTTCAGCAAAGGACATGCCAAGAGCACGACCCACGTCACGCACTACAGCCTTGGCCTTCATTTTACCAAAGGTTGTGATTTGTGAAACAGAATTTTCACCATATTTTTCAGCTACATAGCGTATGACTTCTGCGCGTCTGCGTTCACAAAAGTCCACGTCAATGTCCGGCATGCTGACGCGTTCATTATTCAAAAAGCGTTCAAAGAGGAGTGCATACGGAATAGGGTCAAGGTTGGTGATGCGCAAAGACCACGCAACCAAAGAACCTGCCGCAGAGCCACGGCCCGGACCAACAGGAATACCGTTATTTTTCGCCCAGTTAATAAAATCCTGCACGATGAGGAAGTAGCCAGGGAAGCCCATATCAAGAATAACCTTGAGCTCCCATTCCAGACGTTCCCAATATTCCTTATGGTTGAGCGTATCGCGCTGGGGATGTTTTTCAAGACGCTTACGCAAGCCTTCTTCAGCCAGATGGCGAAATTCTGTGTCCAGCGTCATGCCTTCTGGCAAGTCATAGACTGGGAAATAATAGTCGCCAAAAGACATTTTTAGATTGCATTGCTCAGCAATTTTGACTGTATTTTCAATGGCTTCTGGAACATGCGCAAAGGCCGCCTTCATCTCTTCAGGCGTCTTATAATAAAGCTCTTTGGTCTCAAAGCGCATGCGCTTCTCATCATCAACCTTAGCTTGTGTCTGGATGCACAGCAAAACATCGTGTGCTTCCACGTCGCTAGCGTTGAGATAGTGACAGTCATTGGTTGCCACAAGCGGCAAGCCTGTATGCTTGGCGAGTTCAATCAGCTTTTCGTTAAGTTCATCTTGCTCTTTCAGACCGTTGGATTGGATTTCAAGATAAAATCGATCAGGATAGATTTCTGAATATTCTTTGGAAAGCGCGATGGCCTTTTCCATGGCCTCTTTTGGGCCAGGAGTGCGCAGAAGTGCACGGGGAATTTCGCCTGCAAGGCAAGCGGAAAGGCATATGAGGCCATCACTATACTGACGCAAAAGTTCCTTATCTACGCGTGGTTTATAGTGAAAACCATCCATGGCGCCACGGGTCACAAGGCGTACAAGATTATGATATCCTTCAATATCTTGGGCAAGAAGGATAAGGTGATGCCGCACTCGTGCGTTCTCAGATGTCTTGTCCGTATGGTCATGGCAAACGTAAACTTCGCAACCAATAATCCCTTTAATATCAAAGCTTTTGCAAATGTTATAAAATTCAAGTGCGCCATAAAGATTACCGTGGTCCGTAATGGCCACAGCAGGCATGTTCAATTCCTTAGCACGTTGGCAAAGGTCTTTGAGTCGAATGGCACCATCAAGGAGGCTATATTCTGTATGGCAATGTAAGTGTACGAAGTCTGACATAATATTTTTTTAACCAAGGTTTTTATGCGGCGTCACAGGGGAGCCTTTGTAAAGCATATGGGGCCGCATACCGTCTACTAAATGCATGGTATCAGAAGCTAGCCACACTCTCAATGCGTCGCAAGGGGTGTGCCGTATTTTTCTTGCTAGGCTTACGTGCTTACATTATGTTTTTGTGACTGGGGGAGGGAGAAACTTTCTGAAGAAAGTTTCTCCA
>JAWXUA010000194.1:0-4294 GCA_044433065.1 Pseudomonadota bacterium | reverse complement strand
CCACCTCCCTCCAAGAGGGAGGCTTTGGAGTCTCGCTCATCGTATGGTAGGCAAGTCTCGCTCATCATGGTGGGACTCGCTATGAAAATCTTCGTGTTAAGACCTGTGATATAATAAGAAATGAATGATGCCGTTGGACTCTTAAGCCTCCCTCTTGGAGGGAGGTGTCGAGCGAAGCGAGACGGAGGGAGTATGCCTTTCCGTCTTTTGTTCTGGGAACGACAGCGAAGCCGAGCGCATCTTTCTTCTCTTCACTGTAGTCACGTTAGACGCCGCAAGGGTCGCTGCGCTCCCCAGCAGCTGCCGACGTGTACTCCCTCCGACCCTGCTAGAATCCGTAAGACTCGCTACGCTCGCCTAACGGCTTCTACACAGGCCCACCTCCCTCCAAGAGGGAGGCTTAAGAGGTCAACGCCCACCCTCCTCTATGGCAACGCCCACCTTTTCCTATGACAACGCCCATTATTCCTTGAGGCAAGCCATCATCGTTTTCTATGGCAAAACACAGCAGGACTCCACAGCATCTTTCGAGTAAAGACAATCGTTATTCTCTCTCATTCTTTACGTGTTCAGGATCCGCGAGCTATGGGAAAAGCAGACTGTGGATATCATCGATCCCTTTCTTTTTGCCGGCGACGCTCTTTTTTACGGGACTGCGCTTCACTTTTTTGGCCGCCGCGGCTTCAAGGCGTTGGGCCTTGCGCTCAAGGCGTGCGCTTTGGTCTGGGTAGGTGTTCCACTTTGTGCAGACCATAAGTGACTTAAATATATCATAATTCATGGACGCGAGCTCTTCATCTGTGAGCGGCCTATCATTGCTGTGGGCGTAATGCCAGGAAAGGGTTTCGCTGAGGGCGTCAAGGTCGCGCTCAAGAGGGCTAACTATGCGGTCTGTAAGGTTTTTATTGCCGCTCATGACCTCATCATAGCTCGGGATAAATGGGGTCACAGCCAAGAGCGTTGCCACGGCGATGGTGTTCTCATTTTTCTTGCCTACGTTCATATTTTTATGTTCAGAAATCTTACGTAACAAGTAGTAACTATTGGGATTTTTCTTATTATTGATGCTCTGGAGCTGGTCAGGATAGGGCATGACCGGATAGCCAAGCAGAATATTGTAAAACGTGGTCCCAAAGGTGAAAACAATGTCACCATTGCGCTTAATTTCGCCACTATCTGCAATATTTACAAAGGAATACGAGCTTGTAGCGTTGCCGCGCTTCTCCTCCCACGTGATGCTAGCTTGGCGCAGCACCTCCAAATCCGCTTTCACCTGATTTTTCGCCTCTTTACGGTCCTTGAGTGCTCGGCGGTGCATATAATTGCTCAGCGGAATGGTCACGGTTGGGCTCTTGGCACCCTTTTCAGTGAGCGCTACGGTAATAGCGTCAAGTAGTTGATATGTTGACGTTTTTAAGCCTGCCAACTGTTCATATTGCGGAATGGTGATGGTGAAATCGCCGCTCTGGATGGTGGCCGTGCCTGTGATAGCGTCGATGACGGCATTTTTCCCCTCAACGGCCCGCAATTTCGTCAAAGCGTTGGTTGATTGGCCTTGGTGGATGGTGCTGAACGGCTTTTCCTTGGGCGCTTCAGGCGCAACAGAGCCACGAACTTTGGTGAGTTTGGTGTGTCCCGTAAATTCTGGCATGCCTATACAAGCTCCTTTGAAAGGAAGGATAGGAAGTCGTCAAGGTACTTTAAATTAGCCGCAGCTGGCGTCGTAAATCCAAGCTTTTCAACGGTTTGACGCACTTTTTCCACATTTTCTTGAGTGGGCTTCAGCGGTTCAATTTCAAGCTTTGTAAAGATGCTTTGTATATAGTTATGCTTCCTCTTCTTTATTTCGTCTGTACCACTGACATTATCGTGAAGTGACAAGAGCGACATATTGAACTTTTTCACTTCATTTTCAATATCAAAAGTCTCTAAACGGGCAATGCTAGCAAGATTTTCAATGTTATAAACACGCTCTAAAATACCAATCATAACATTATACGCATAAAAATACGCCATAGCATTATATATCAAATTGTGTTGCCACAATTGAATGCTTTCTTGTGCCTTTGTATCGCTCGCCAAAGACTTCAAGCTCATAAAATGTCGCAATGGGTCCACAGCCTTATAATAGCCATTCCCATCCACAAGCGTCGTATTCTCTAGCTCAACAACTGCAATACCGTTGTACATGACTTCATCATCGTGCAATGACTCATGCACATAGTTCATAGCAATGCTAAAAATCCTCTTCGTAATCTCATCCTCAGCCACAGCACCATCACCACCAACTTCAAGAGCCTTCACTCTAAAATCTGCATACTGTTTTTTCGTCAGCAATACGGGCATCAGTGCAAGTTCAGTCCGTGTATGTTCAATATGTTTCAGTTCCGACAGCGTATTCATAAGGTTGCTATGACCATTATAAAACTGCTGATACAGGCTCAAGCCCGTATTATACGCGTCAAGTATAGACGAATACAGGCTCCTGTACACGCTATACACCTGCTCATCCTTCTCCGTCTTCAACGTCTTCTCCATCTTCGCAAACTCTTCTTGCGAAAACAGCGGCGCATGCTCCTGATTGTGGTACCGAATGTCGTTCAACGTGTTCGCCATCAGCGCAAGGCCCACTTCCTGCCCCGTCCACTTCCGCTTTTTACGTAGTTTGTTGATGTCTATTTTCATTTTTTTTCCTTTGGTTGGGGACAAGCTGGGGGTGCTTGGGGAAGGTTAGTTCCGTTGGCAAAGCTCGAAGATGGATTGCCGCGTCGCTCCGCAGGTAGTCCTGTCGTTGAGCGTCAATCACGGGCGTCTCTCCTCGCAATGACAAGCGGTGTGGCTATAGCACATTGCTTGAATGACGTTCCATTTAGCTAAATAGTTTGGCTCCCAATGACCACACTACCATGCTCAGAACCTGTCATTGCGAGGAAATGCGCTCCGAAATTGGTGACCGAAGACCGCAGTATATAGCGCATGACGCGGCAATCCATCTTGGATTTGCACACAAAGACCAGAGCCATCCCCTCAGCAATTCATCTTGAAATCACGCTCGTAGGATATCCCCTAGCTATAAAAAGTTCGCCTTCCCCAAGCTACGAAATCCCCCCAAAACTAGGAAAATACACAAGCTGCAACCATTTTTCAAACGCAGTAGCACCTTTGACGTGCGCGGGACTTTTTCCCTTGATGTCCTCGAGCTCTTGGGCACTGAGCTGACTGCGCCACAGGGTATAGGTGTCCTCTGCTTGCTGAGTCTGGACCGCGGCCTGCTGTTCAGCCAAGCACTTCTGGGCTTCGCTGAGTAAACGCGCTTGCTCGGCCTCATCGTGCACGCGCTGAGTCTCATCACGCAAACGCTGGGCCTCGGGCGACACGTAACCCTTGGGCGCGGCATAGTAGCCGTCGCGCGCTAATGCTCGGAAAATGTACGCCCGTGGATCCGTGACCTCAACGCCCTTGTGGTCCATGAGCTTGCCAAGAGAGAGGGCCGCATCAGCGTGGCTTAAACCTTGACGAACACTTTCCGTGCACGCAAGCGGATCTTTGCCGAGCTTTACGAGCCGCTCAAAAATTTGCCGGATTTGACTTTCGCCAAAATCAATCATGGCAAGATTGGGCCAGCTGAACGCAATGTCTTCGCTGTTGAGAGAAAGTAACGGCGACAGCTCAATATGATCTTCCTGCTTAGAAAGATAGATAGATTCTTTCTTTCTATCTAAGAGGGGCGAAATGGACAGTCGTGGACAGTCGTGAATGGCCTGCGATTTTTTTTCACGACTGTTCACGACTGTCCATTTTTCATCTTCACGACTGTCCATTTTTTGTGATGATATGACATCATCCGTAGGAAGATTTTTCTGAAAAAAGTGTACTGGCTCTGGTATGCTAGGAATGGTAAAAACCGTAAGGCGCATGCCTTGGGCGTTGCGATAACCATAGTGCCGCTCTGTTTTTATCATGCCCCAAGCTTGGAAATTTCTTAGCTGGCGGCGTAGGGTTCCCAGTGATAAACCTGTTTCATTACTGATGGTTGCGTGCGATGTTATATGACTCCCTAATGCTTTGAGGTAGGCTGCTAGTGTGCGCTGTGAGGCGGTTTTAAATGGGACGTTGTGCTCAGCAATTTTATTTAAGATGGGTGTACTATCTTGCTCTTTGGTGGGGCTTGCTGGCTCTTGCTTTGCGTCCTTTGGCTCAACATGACTATCCATTTTCATAGCTGTGTTGAGGGGTTCACGACTGTCCACGACTGTCCGCGACTGTCCACGACTGTCCACGTGTGTCCACGACT
>JAWXUA010000193.1:0-4427 GCA_044433065.1 Pseudomonadota bacterium | reverse complement strand
TATTTCTTCATCTTACAGCCACAGGAACGCCCAACCAATCCATCTTCGGACCACATCCAACGATACTCATCATCCACTTCCCCCTACCTGCAATCAGCAGGAACGCCCAACCAATCCATCCGCATGGGCAATCGAAGCCACCGAACCACGTGCTATCTTTCCCATCCTGCCGAATACCTTTATCCGACCTACCCTTTTCTCCCCTGTGTGGCCGTGATTTTTCATCCAACGTGCCCCAACTCCCATCCACAAATAAAAGTCTTTGAAAGAGGGAGGGGGTCTGGCCTGCCCGAAGGGTGCCGAAGGCACAGCCGTTGGCGAGTCTTCGAGCCTTACGGATGCAGAGAGCAACGCTGGGAGGGAGAAAACTTTCTTCAGAAAGTTGTCTCCCTCCCCCAGCTCGTCCTAACACCAGCTCGTCCTAACCCAACCAGCTCATTAAAATCCCCCCATATTTGGTATTTGCCCCTTGGGCAAGGGTGTGATAGTGTTTTTGCCTTCTTTAAATGTGCATTGAAAAATTCTCTTTATATAACCTATTTCGTTGGAGAAAGCCATGAGCAGCTTGAAAGCCATGTATAGCACCATACAGCAGGACGACTTCCCTGAGACCATGACGATTACCCTTGGCGAGCGGAGCATGACGTATCGCAAGCGTTCGTGGACCATTGAGGGTGAAAAGAAGGGCTTGCGTTACGGTGAAAATCCTGACCAACCTGCGGCTTTGTATGAGATTGTGGATGGCGCTTTCGAGCAAGACGGCATTGCCTTCCGTGGTGCGGGCCAAGGCCTTGTATCTGCCCTGACTGAGGAACACATGCTTCAGGCTGGCAAACATCCTGGTAAGACCAATTTCACCGACGTTGATAATGGTATCAATATATTACAATACCTTACCGCAAAGCCTGCTGCGCTGATTATGAAACACAATAATCCAAGCGGCGCGGCTTGGAGTGAGACGAGCATTGGCGATGCGCTTTCCAAGGCATTCTGGTGTGACCGTATTGCCGCTTTTGGTGGTGCTGTTATTGTGAACCGTCCACTGACCATGGAAGCTGCTAAACTCATCGCATCCAACTACTTTGAAGTTGTGGCCGCACCTGACTTTGAAGAGGGTACGCTGGAACTCATCAAGTCCCGTAAAAATCTCCGCATTCTGCACATCCCAGGACTTGGCAAATTGGATACGGTTCTTGAAGATGCGCCATTCCTCGACATTAAATGCCTTTGCGATGGTGGCATGGTGTTGCAGCACTCCTTCCGCAACCGCATCCGCACAGCCGCAGACTTCTTGCCTGCTACAGCTACGAGCAAGGACGGCCTTACCGTCACATCGCGCGCTCCATCCAAACAGGAAGCTGACGATTTGCTCTTCGCATGGGCTGTTGAGTCTGGCGTAAGCTCTAACTCCATCATCTTTGTCAAAAATGGCGCTACTGTGTCCATCGGCACTGGCGAACAAGACCGCGTTGGTTGCGTTGAACTTGCCATCCACAAGGCATACACCAAGTACGCTGACGTGCTCGCCTTCAATGAACAAGGCTGCTCCCTCTACCAGCTCAAGGAAAAGGCCGCCACTAAGGGCGACGCACAAGAGGCCGCTATGGCCGCTCTCGCTGACATCGAAAAGCGCACCGCTGCCGCCAAGGGTGGTCTCATTGGTACAGCTCTCGTGTCCGACGGATTCTTCCCCTTCCGTGATGGCGTAGACTGCGCCCTCGCTCAAGGCGTCATCGCCATCGCACAACCTGGTGGCTCCATGCGTGACCACGAAGTCATTACCGCTCTCAACGAAGCTATCCCACAGGCCGCTATGGTCTTCACAGGTCAGCGCTCGTTTAAGCATTAGGATTGTTGGATTATGTGGGGGGAGGGAGAAAGCTTTTGGAAAAATTTCCTCCCTCCATGCGCCATGATTTTGCATCCAACGAACCCAGACACCGTCGCAAATAAAAAGTTTAGAAGGGAAGGGAGGTCTGGGGGGACGGGAAACCATTTCAAAGGTTCCTGTTCCTCCCAGCATCTCCACCCAAAAAGGCCATTACATGTCATCAGCCACTAGCGTAGTTCATTTCCCAACAGCAGGTTGTATTGTAGAATTTATGCAAGGCAACCGCCCACAAATTGCGTGGATTCTCGAAGAGCAAAAGGGCAAAGTCCGGCTGTTCTTGCCTAACCGACGCGAGACAAAACTGACGACAAACCGCCTTTTGCCGTGGTCTGGTCCTGTCTACACTGGCGAGTATGGCCGTGAAGCCATGGTCGGTATCCTTGAAGAGCATAATCAGAAGCGCGAACTATATATTGATAGCAGCAAGCCTGATGTGGCTCATGATGGGAATGGTGAGACCGGTGAAACGGGCGAGGGTAAGGTCAATGCCCTTGAGCTGTGGGAAATGGTCCAAGGTGAGGTAGAACGCGCTTCGGCTGAATGGTTTGCTGAGCTTTTGGATGCGGATCCTAGCGTGGATACCGTGGCTACCGTAGGCCGTGCGCTTCTTTTGTGTAAGACGCACTTTAAGTTTCAGGCAGGTGCCGCGGCTCCAGTCTTTGAAATTTACGATGCGGAAAAAGTGGAAGCGCGCCTCGTTGAGCAAGAAGCCACCCGTGCCCGTGAAGCACTGGTTGAAGCTGGCCAGTCCTTCATCCGCACCCTGTGGGATGTCCATTGCCGCAAGCGCACCATGCCCCTTGAAGGCTCACCAGAATTTCCACCAGCTGAAGTGGCTGACCGTTTGGCTGCCCTTTTCCGCACCAGAATGGCCGACCCTGACGACCACGAAACTGATGCTGTGTGGAAGCTTGTAGCGAAGTCTCTGCCCACAGCCAATGCCAATGACGCGCACACGCCTATGCACCTTGCTACGGCTTGGGGCATCATTGCGCGCCACCATAATTTCTGGATGGACCGCGCTGACTACGACGCTGGCAACGCTTGGGCCTCTGAATATATTGAAGAAATTTGTGCCCTGCATAGCCGCGTAGAAGCGCTAGCGCCGTCGGATAAAACCGCGTTAGCGCCGTCGGTGGAAGGCCTTGATAATGGGCAATTCATCAGCATAGACTCCGCCACAACCCGTGACATCGACGACTCCTTCGACATAGCACCACGCGCCGAAGGTGGCTATCACCTGCGTGTCTCCCTAGCAGCACCCGTCACCGCATGGGACTATGATGGTCCCCTCGACAAAGCGGTGCTCCGCCGTGCCACAAGTATTTACCTGCCCGAAGGCTCGCACAATATGTTGCCCGAGGAATTGGGCACTGACTTCTATAGCCTCGTAGCTGGCCAAGTGCGCCCTTCCCTCGTCATAGACATTGACGTTGACGCTGATGGTGAAATCATCGAGACCCGTCCGCAAATGACATGGGTTCGCCTTGCCGCCAACCTGACCTATGAAGAGTGCGAAGCTGTGCTTGCTGACGCTCTGCACACCGACGTTGCCGAAGAAGAAATCGATTTTGCAGCCCTCATGGGTGCTGAAGACATTGCCGACGCCAATCCCTTGGAATCTCAGGACCATACGTCTTCTGCGCAGAACACCTTCCCTCTCACCCCAGACAACCGCGCCATTGCCTATACGGATAAACTCCTCCACGCCTCAGCCCTCATGCGCCAGCGTCAAGCGCTCCGCATCAAGGCTGGTGCTGTCATCATTGAGCGCGAAGACCCTAAAATCACTCTTGAGCCCAAAGATAACGACATCATCGTCCACACCAGCCCAGCCGTGCTCACACCACACGCACAGCTCGTGGTCTCTGAGATGATGATTTTGGCCAACGCGAGCATTGCAGCTTGGGCCAAAGATCGCGGCATTGCGCTGCTTCACCGCACGCAAGATGTTGGTATTCCAAAAGAATATGCAGGTGTCTGGCGCGAACCCCACCACATTGCAAAGGTCGTCAAAGCTCTCAGCTCAGCTTGTCTTGAGACCACATCGCGCCCTCACGCTGGCATTGGTGTACCAGCCTACAGCCCCATCACGTCGCCGCTCCGTCGCTACCCAGACCTCATCAACGAAGAGCAAATCGCGCACTATCTGGCCCACGGTGCCCCACGCTGGACCTGTGAAGAGCTTGACGCGCGGCTCCCCCTGCTCAGTTCGCGCCTCGATGCAGCTGGTCAAGTGCAACGGTTCCGCCCACGGTACTGGAAGCTCCTCTACATCAAGCAGCATGACAAGGAATATTTCGACGCCATCGTCACCGAAGAAAATGACATGTTTGTTTTCGTCACGCTCCCACTCATGCAAATCTTCGTCCGTGGCAAGCGCATCACCTTTGGCGAAAAAGTCAGCCCAGGTCAGCACTTCCAAGTGCGCCTCGGCAAGGTTAATCCGCTCCAGAACGAAATCCAAATCTTCGACGCTGTGCCTGCGTAGGTTATTATGTGGGGGAAGGGGAAACTTTCTCCAGAAAGTTTCCCC
>JAWXUA010000192.1:0-4431 GCA_044433065.1 Pseudomonadota bacterium | reverse complement strand
GACCCCCCCCTCCTTCCTTCAAAACTTTTTAATTGGGTGAACTCAACTTTCTTTAGCTTGACATTTGTATGTACAAACGTAACTATTTTTTTACGGGATAGTTCATGAAAATTACAATTGCTGGCTTTAATTGGGATGAAGGAAATTGGCCAAAGTGTAATAAGCATGGTGTCACTAAGGAAGAAATCGAAGAAATTTTTTCTTTGTCACCTAAAATTATGTCTGACCCACATCCTTATGAAACGCGTATTCGAGCCATAGGAAGAACATATTCAGGTCGTTATATTTTTCTTGTTTTTACCTTTCGAGACATAGGGAACCAGCGTTTTATTCGGCCTATTAGCGCACGATATATGCACCAAAAGGAGATTGATCACTATGAGCAATCAGCATCATAAGCAACTACCAGTTCTAGACAGTGATGATACCGCTGAAACTTTTGTTGAAACAAGCGATTTAACACAATATGACTTATCCAAATTTACAGAAGTTCAATTTGAGTTTGAAGCGAAATCAACATCTCTTACTATGCGCTTACCTCAAAGCCTCTTAGCCGCTGTAAAAAACAGAGCTCAAGATGAAGGTATCCCCTATACACGTTATATTCGCATGGTCCTTGAGCAAGCTATCGCAAGGGCGTAAGTAAACACTGATTTGATGGCGTATCGAACTTAGGACATAATAAAAAAGTAGGGCAAGCTGACGTCGCCCTTTTGTTGCACTATTCATAGTGTCCCTTGCATGAAATAATAACAATAGTCTCATTCTGCACACAATACACAATGCGGTTAACCTCATCTATGCGTCGGCTCCAATAACCGCTTAAATTACCTTTCAACGCTTCAGGTTTGCCGACTCCATCGTGTGGGCTTCTTTGCATATCCTTAATAAGGCTATTCAGTTTTTTAACAGTTTTTTTATCTTGCGATTGCCAATAACAATAATCCTCCCAACTTTCCTCTAACCACAAAAGTTTCACGTTAAGCCTCAATCAATTCATGAGCAACAAGCTTTGCCGTACCAGCCTCAAGGGCCTGAATACGTTGCGCCAACACAGCCATATTGCGCTCAGAATAGAATGGGTCTGGGCTATCGTGCAATGCAACCTCAAACGGAATACGCTTTTCACGCGCAACTTTTGTTGCAAAAATCGTGAATGCCGTTGTCATGCTCATGCCCAAATCCTTGCAGGTTTGCTCCATACTCTTCTTCAAATTTTCATCCATGCGGAAATTCACCATAGCTTGTGACATGTCTATTCTCCTTTTCTTAGAGAAAGCATAGCCAATGTAAAGCAATAGTCAATGTTTTACTTTACAACAGAAGTATTTTTTTGTTTCTTCGCCTTCCTCACACAAAAGCCTTGACCTAAAACGTTCATAGATATATGCAAAACGATGCTCAAGCCTATGCTCACGCCATTATTGCCTACGCTCTTAACCCAGAATTCAACAAACTTAAAGACATCCTCGAGCCAAAGCTAACACCTGCGCAAAAAGAAAAGGCCCAAGAGATTGCGGCCAAAATTTGGGAAAAGTTGCCAAAATAAAAATCACAGGCATGTTTTCAACTCCGAAAACAAGCCTGTGATTTTTTATCTCATGTCTATAACAAGGCCGCACACAAAAATGGCGCCTTATAAAAACCGTTATTTCTCAATCCACGTAGCGAGCTTTTCAGCGTATTCCTCTTCATCATAAGTCGGCTGATCGTACATGCCAGCAAGAACACGTTGACGCGAAGCTTCGGACAAAAGCACAGCCGCGGCCACAGAAACATTGAAGCTCTGAATCATGCCGTACATAGGGATATAGACTTCACCGTCCACAATATCCACAAGCTCTTGATCCACGCCGCTATGTTCGTTACCCATGATGATGGCGGTTGGCTTGGTCAAGTCATAATGGCTGACTGGGTGCGCTTTAGGGGAGCAACTTGTGGCGAGGACTTGGTGGCCACTAGCACGAAGTTCAGCAAGCATTGCATCGCGGTTGGAATGGCGTTTCGTGTCCACCCATTTACGGGCAGATGCAGACGTCTTTTTACCAAGGGTTGGGAATTGTGTATTGGTGTAATAAAGATGCACTTCGGCAACACCAAAAGCATCACAGCTACGATAGATGGCCGACACATTGTGTGGGTCATGGATATTGGCGAGCACAAGGGTCAAATCTTTTTGGCGGCAGGACAAAACACGGGTGATGCGCTCGAGCCGTTCAGGCGTTATCTGTGTAGAACGTTCTGAGGTCATGCTTGGCTTTGCGTTCTGGCACTCAGCTTGGCACGCTGTTTCTTCTGCTGCATCTTCGACAACTATATTTTCTGGCTCTTGCATATGCAGGCTCTCCTTTATGGACTTTTCATAGTGAACTCTCTATATGGTAGAGAGTGCATACCTTCCAAGCGGCATTTTGTCACGCGCAAAGCATGCGCATTTTCAGCAAAAGGCGGCATAGAGCATAACAAACGATAATGCTCTACGCCTTTCCCATGATACACAGGCAACAGTACCTACCGCAAAAATAATGCATTTCACACTACAGGAAGCTGCATAAACTTCAATAACAAGCCATGCATACATCCCAAAAATCAGAACAAAATTGTATAATATAACGGTATTTACATTTGTGCTTTTATTCACATAAGTAAAATAGAATTTTTTTCGTGTTCGAGTGCACAACCATGCAGAAAAGTGCCAAAGAAACATTGAACTTTCTGCTAAAGCCGTTATATACTTCCTCTACAACGAGTGTGGATGTACACAACAAAACACAACGCTTGAACGACATCCACCAAAAACATCGAATCTTTTTTAGGAGGCATATTCATGCTCTTACGTTTCCCCAAAATAGCGGTAGCTCTGATGGCCATGTTTACGGCACTCATGGCATTTGCTCCAGAGACGGCTTTGGCCGCCGCACACCTCGAGCTTGACGGTGCAACACTTTCTGTAGTGTGGGTTATCCCTTTTGCCTGTATGCTCTTGTCCATCGCTATCATGCCATTGACCATTCCTCATATTTGGCACCACCACTTTGGTAAAATTTCCCTCTTCTGGGCAGCAGCATTCGCTATCCCATGCGCCTTGCAATTTGGCTTTGCTTTGACAAGCTACCAAGTTTTGCACGCAGTACTTTTGGAATACGTTCCTTTTATCGTACTTTTGTTTGCTTTGTTCACCGTTGCTGGCGGTATCCGCCTCAAAGGCTCCTTAGTTGGTACGCCTGTTGTGAACACGCTCATCATCACCATCGGTACTTTGCTTGCAAGCTGGATGGGTACAACCGGTGCAGCAATGCTCCTTATCCGTCCTTTGCTTCGTGCTAATAGCCACCGTAAATACCGCGTACACTCCGTTGTTTTCTTCATCTTCCTTGTTGCCAATATCGGTGGCTCCTTGACTCCTCTTGGTGACCCACCACTGTTCCTTGGCTTCTTGAAGGGTGTTAGCTTCTTCTGGACCACTACCCACTTGTTTGTAAAAACCTTGCTCCTTTCTGTTCTCTTGATCGCCATCTTCTTTATTGTTGATACCGTGCTCTATAAGCGTGAAGGTAGCCCAAAGCCAGACGCAGCAACCATGGGCGACACTGGCGAAAAGCTTGGTCTTGAAGGCCTTGTCAACATTCCATTGCTTGGCTGTGTTATCGGTCTTGTACTCATGTCCGGTCTTTGGAAGCCAGGTATTGAATACCATGTTGGTGGCGTTCACCTTGAATTGCAAAACCTTGTTCGTGACTTCGCTCTGGTCGCTGTTGCTGGTCTTTCCTTGGTTCTTACCAGCAAAGAATGCCGCAAGCGTAACGACTTCAACTGGGAACCAATTGAAGAAGTTGGTAAGCTCTTCATCGGTATCTTCATCAGCATGATCCCTGCCATCGCTATCCTCAAGGCTGGCGAAGACGGCGCTCTTGCTCCGCTCATCAAAATGGTATTCCATGACGGTCACCCAGATAACGCTATGTTCTTCTGGCTCACCGGTATGCTCTCCAGCTTCCTTGACAATGCACCTACCTACCTCGTGTTCTTTAACACCGCAGGTGGCGACCCAATGCACCTCATGACCGATATGGCTGATACCCTCATCGCTATCTCCGCTGGTGCTGTATTCATGGGTGCAAACACTTACATTGGTAACGCGCCTAACTTCATGGTCCGCTCCATCGCTGAAAACCAAGGCGTAAAGATGCCTAGCTTCTTCGGCTACATGATTTGGTCCTTCGGTATCCTCGTTCCTTGCTTTGCCTTGCTCCAGTTCTTGTTCTTCCATTAGAACCTGAACGGCTTGCCTTAGTAAGGCAAAATACCTGAAAAAATAAAGGCCAACTGGTCTCCATAAGGAGATGAGTTGGCCTTTTTTGTGTCATGCTGCATAGTAATACAGAGAAAATACCCAGACTACTCCCCCCCCCCAAAAAAAAACAAAGGCCT
>JAWXUA010000191.1:0-4462 GCA_044433065.1 Pseudomonadota bacterium | reverse complement strand
CTCAACGATTTCAAAAAAGGCTCGGCCAGCTTTCCCCGAAAGAGTATCGAGAAAAACTGGCCGCTTAACCACTACCAAGATGAGGCTTTTTTACCCTGTCTACTTGACGGGGGGCACACCAGCGTGAGCAAGGGCTGTTTTTTATTGATGTACATTCCACATGATTTTCGCTACATAGCCTGCACGGGATGCGCCTCCGAAAGGAGGAACTCCATGCAACCATTCTTCTGGAATGTTCTCGCACAAATTATCGCGGGAATTCTAGTGGCTGTGGCGGTTCATTTTATGAATCTTTAAACGCAGTTGCTCCAGCAGGGTGGAGGCCCTACTGGAGCATTCAACTGTAATCCATACAACGATTACTGGGGACGTATCCCGAGGACGGTAAGTGTTAGAGCACTTGCCGTCCGTTTTTATGTAGTCATCATAAAAACTTTAGTCAAGCATAATACGCGGCGCATATAACGCTAGAATATGCTTCAACCTTGCCATTCCACATGATTTTCGCTACATAACCTGCACGGGATACGCCTCCGAAAGGAGGAACTCCATGCAACCATTCTTCTGGAATGTTCTCGCACAAATTATCGCGGGAATTCTAGTGGCTGTGGCGGTTCATTTTATGAATCTCTAACGCAGTTGCTCCAGTAGGATGGCCTTCCTACTGGAGCATTCAACTGTAATCCATAACAACGATTACGGGGGACGTATCCCGAGGACGGTGAGTGTTAGTAGCACTTGCCGTCCGTTTTTATGTAACGAGCATAAATCCATTCGTCAAGAGCAATACCATACTATACCATACAATATTGTATGGTATTGACAATAGGGCATCGCCTAGGCCATGTCGTTGCCCTCATCACTCTTTTCCGAGTCACCCTGCTTTTCAATCTCGCACGAACTAGCCCCATAAGTGATTTCGCCAGTACCCATATTCCAGTTCACTTGTTCAACGCCATCAGCTGTTTCGATGGTCATGGATGTAGACGCCATACAATCAGGGCTTTGCCGGCCTGTACTTCTTCCTGCTTTCTTTTCCATGATACACTCCTAAGCGTAGATATTTTATATACTTTTACTCTCTTGCTATTTCTAAAATTATATTTATTTTTAAGCATGTCAAGCTATACTAGGAATAAATCCCAATAATAAAACAAGGCTTTTCTTGCCAGTATGGCAATAATACCGTAGTTCATAGGAACGAATTTTACGCATGGGAGTTTTCATGGAAACCGACGTTTTGGCCCTTGATTTTACCTTTAAGGGTTATCTTATTATGTTTAGCATTCTGGCTTTTGCTGGCTTTTATGGTGCTTGCCTTGCCTACCGTCAAAAGCGCAATGTGATTTTTTGGTTTGTGCTTTGTACTTGTGTTCCCATGTGTCTCTTTTTCTTGGCTGGCTGCCATTCCCAAGAGGAAGACCGCAAGACCAAGGCTGAGCGCGAGGCTTATCTGGCTGAACAAGAAGCCCTGAAGGCTGATCAAACCACCTCACAAGCCAGCCAACAAGTCGACCCCAAATAAAAACCAACACATAAGTCCTCTTCCTACTTCTCAAATTTTCCGCGAGCGTCATACGGAGCCCTATATATTTACCCAGCGACTGACCGTAATGGCCACGACCAACTTCATTGCTGGCCTCGCCTCCATGCGCCGCGAATTTTCTTCAACGCCCTACCCTTCCATCGCAATGAAAAAGTTTAGGAAGGGTGGGAGGTCTGGGGGACGGAGAACCTTTTTTAAGGGGCTCCCCTCCCCCCCCCAGCATAACAAAAGGCCCTACAAATTTTCATGCAAGAACGCACTTTTTATATAGAGACCTTTGGTTGCCAGATGAATGTGAATGATTCTGACTGGCTGTCGCGCTCGCTCATTGAGCGTGGTTTTAGTCCTGCGCCGTATGGCGAGGCTCAGATTTATATTTTGAACACATGCTCGGTTCGCGATAAAGCTGAACACAAGGTGTATAGCCTCCTTGGTATGATACGCAAGGCCACGAAAAAACAGGATAATGTGTTCATGGTTGTGGGCGGTTGCGTGGCACAACAAGAGGGCACCAATTTCTTTAAGCGTTTTGACCAAGTGCGCCTTGTTTTTGGTACAGATGGACTTGCGATGGCTCCACAAGCCATTGAACGTCTGGTCAACAATCCAGAATTACGCCTGTCGCTCCTCGATTTTTCCGAAAGCTTTCCCGAACGTGACGCAGCCCTTGGCGATACAGCCCCAGCTTCTGCATTCATCAATATTATGCAGGGTTGCAATAATTTCTGCACGTATTGCATCGTGCCGTATACCCGTGGACGCCAGAAATCGCGTACCAGTGCTGCAGTACTCGACGAATGCCGGGCATTACTGGACCGTGGTGCACGAGAAATCACGTTGCTTGGCCAAAACGTCAATTCTTTTGGGCAAGACTCCAAAGACTCTCTCAAAGCCGACGCCAAGATAGACCCAACAACGTTCACCGAATTGCTCTATAAAGTCGCAGCCCTCGATGGCCTCGAACGCTTACGCTTCATGACGCCGCACCCAAAAGATCTTGCACCTGAACTCATTGCCGCCTTTGGTGAATTGCCCAATCTGTGCCCACGCCTACACTTACCCATGCAAGCAGGTTCGAACGCTGTGCTCAAGGCCATGGGCCGTCGCTATGACATGCAACGCTATCTTGATATTGTGCATGAACTGCGCAAGGTGCGGCCAGATATGGTTCTTTCATCGGACATCATTGTCGGCTTCCCATCTGAAACCGAGGCTGATTTCCAGTGCACCCTCGACGCCATGCGTGAAGTCAATTTTGCCGCCAGCTATTCGTTCTGTTACTCCGACAGACCTGGTACACGCGCAAGCAAAATGCCCGTAAAGCTCTCTCTTGAGGTTAAAACAGAACGCCTTGCGCGTCTTCAAAATCTCCAAGACGAACTCACAGCTGCCGCCCTTCAAGACCTTGTGGGCCGCAAGTCCAACGTTCTTCTTGAAGGTATTACGCCTCAAGGTTCGCGCGTCGTCACGCCCGATAAACCCATGAGTCCATCTATTATTCCGCACACAGACACCCACGAAACGTGGCATGGTCGTGATATCTATGGATTTCCTGTACTCATATCCTTAGCCCGCGGCATGAAGCCTAACCAACTTGTGCCCATGACAATCAGTGAGGCCAAACGCCATTCACTCGTTGGCACGCAAGCAGGTGAACCATGGTAGAACTCCAAGTCGCTGGCCTCTCCGTGGACGAAGCAAGCAAGAGCCCCATTCTTGTCTTGCGCCACGACCAATCTGGCCAAATTATTCCCATCTGGATTGGTGCCATGGAGGCCATGTCTATCTCCTATGCACTCAATGGCACCAAGCCACCGCGACCTCTCACCCATGACCTCCTTCTGAACACCATTGCCGCCATGCGTGGTGAGCTTATCCGCATTGAAATCAATGAGCTTCAAGAAGGCACCTTCAAGTCAGAACTCATTGTGGCTATGGGCACCAAGCCCATCCGCGTGGACTGCCGTCCATCCGATGCTGTAGCCCTGGCCCTGCGTGCTCGCGTACCCGTCATGATCCATCAACAGGTGCTTCGTGCAGCCCTCACCAACACCCAATACATCCTTCAAGACGGTACCGTGCGCGTTCCACCCCAAGCAAGCCCCATGCTCCAACGTAGAATCCTGACCCAAGAGCAAGCCGAACATCTCGATGATATCGAACTCTCGTCGCTACTTGAAGCCCTTTCCCCTGAAACCAAGGAGTGTATGTAATATGTTCGATTTTCATGTACACACCTGTCTCAGCGACAGCAAAATGACCCCATCCACCGCTATCCGTGGCGCAAAGCTCGCAGGCTACCGCGGTATTGCTCTCACCGACCATGCCGACCATGCCACCATGGCCGCCATCATCCCCCAAGTGCTCCGCATCATCCGCTCCTATTCCCTACATGCCGGCATCGAAGTCTTTGCTGGTGTGGAGCTCACCCACGTGCCACCAGCTCTCATCCCCGATGCCATCGCTGAAGCCCGAGCCCTCGGAGCCCAGCTTGTCCTCGTGCACGGTGAGGCCATCGGCGATTTCGTGGAGCAAGGAACTAATCTCGCCGCCATCGAAGGCCGCGCCGATATCCTCGCACACCCCGGCCTCATCACTGATCAAGATGCCGCCTATGCCGCTGAGCGCAAAATTCTTCTCGAAATAACCACAAGGCCACGTAATGCCCTCGCTAACGGACACGTCGCCGCCACAGCTCGCCGGCATTCCGCGCCATGCATCATTAACAACGATGCACACACCCACACTGAATTCGTATCCCCCGAGATACGCCGCGCCGTGGCCCTAGGCGCCGCCTGCACCCCAGCAGAGTACGCCCAGATGGAAGCCAACAGCCGCGCTTTATATCAGAAATTGTTGAAATTGTAGTTTTTTAGACAAGCTTGGGGAGGAGGAAACCTTTGAAAAGGTTTCCTC
>JAWXUA010000190.1:0-4480 GCA_044433065.1 Pseudomonadota bacterium | reverse complement strand
ATGGGGTTATGGAAGATTTTGTCATGAAGCTCAATTTGAGTATACATTCGGAGGACTTATGGGAACTCATTTTCATCGTCAATTAAATGGTTTGCGCTTAAAAGTGCTTGAGATGGCCGCATACACAAGCCACGCTATTGAAAGCGTCGCAGAAGCTCTGCAAAATCGTGACTCAGCACTTGCTCGCGAAGTCATCGAAGGTGACTTGCAAATCAATCAGCTTGAATGCGAAGTTGATGAAATGAGCTTGCGCCTCATCGCCTTGGAACAGCCCATGGCCGTGGACCTGCGCGCCATCGTCGCAACCATGCGTATGGCCATGCATCTTGAGCGTATTGGTGACGAATGCGCCAATGTTGCCAAGAATGCTCTGTACCTTTCTGAAAATCAGCCTTTGCCAAACATCGATCACTTGATTGAACTCGCGACCCAAGCCATGCACATGACCCACAAGGCTGTGGACAGCTTCCGCGAAAATGACCTTGATAGTGCACGCGGCGTTCGCCCCATGGACAAACGTTGCAACGCCCTTGAAAAACTGGTGCAACAAGATATGTACGCCATTATGCGCGAAGACTCAGCGACGGTTGAACGTGGCATGCATGCTGTTTTTGCTGCCCGTAGCCTTGAGCGTGTTGGCGATCTATCTAACAATATCGCTGAAACAGTGATGTTTATTGTCGCTGGCTTGAACATTAAGCATGAACAACAGCAACTGAACTAACCAAGTCAAAATTATATTGACTCTAAGGGAGGGATAACTTGGCGACAAGTTTTCCCTCCTTTTTTTAGGCTGAGTACATGTTCAAAAAAGTTTGCACCATGGATAGTTGCGCGCATAAGAAACAATCGTAGCACGAAATTAAATCTCCGTAACACATTGACGCGCCATGCCGCCTTTGCTATTTTTCGCCAACACAAAAGCAAAGGACACACCATGCATATTTCTGAAGGTATTCTTTCCCCAATCATTCTTGGCGGTGGTGCTGCACTGAGTCTTGTGGGCTGCTACATTGGCTTCCGCAAGGTGGATTGGGATAAAATTATACCCGTGGCCATGCTCTCCGCAGCTTTCTTTGTAGCGTCTTTGGTGCATGTGCCTATTGGGCCTGTGAGTGCGCATCTTGTGCTCAATGGATTGCTTGGCGTGATTTTGGGTTGGGCGAGCTTTCCGGCCATTACAGTTGCTTTGCTTTTGCAGGCCTTGCTCTTTCAGTATGGTGGCCTCTTGGTGCTTGGTGTCAATGCCTTTAATATGGCCATGCCACCTGTACTTTGTTACTCTCTTTTCAGGCATTTACTGAGCGGTAACAGTTCTATGCGCACAGTGGGTGCGGTGCTTTGTGGCGCTGTCTCGGTGGCTCTTTCAGGACTTTTGACCGCAGGTACATTAGCCCTTGCAGGTCAAGAATTTATGCCAGTAGCCAAGGCTATTTTGCTTGCCCACCTGCCCATCATGGCCATTGAAGGGCTTATCACCATGCTCATCGTGAATTTCATTCACCGTGTGCGGCCTGAGCTCTTGCACTTCAGCCACCACAGCCATTAGCAAGCCTCTATCATGATTGACGAAATTTTTAGCCACGGCCATTCCTATCTGCACCGCGCAGATCCTCGCGCCAAAGTTGCCGCGGCCTTTGCCCTTGCTCTGTGCATGGCACCTTTAACCCATCTCTATACAGCCGCCGCAGCCCTCGTGCTTTCTGTAAGCCTCGTCAGCATGGCACATTTGCCCATGGCAGCCGTCATGCGCCGTCTGGCCCTCATCAATATCTTTACACTTTTTCTTTGGCTCACCCTACCCTTCACCACGCCGCCAACGCAGACCAGCGATATCCTAGCCACCTTTGGTCCGCTCACCATGTCCATCCAAGGTATCAACACGGCAGCTCTGATTACCCTTAAATCCAATGCCATCATTCTGGCCCTCATGGCCCTTGCAGCCACGTCGGGCATCACCGAAATTGGTCATGCCATGGCAAGCATTGGTGTACCCCATAAATTTGCCATGCTTCTGCTTTTCACGTGGCGTTATCTGCATGTTATTGCTGATGAATATGCAAGACTTTTGCGCGCCGCCACCATGCGAGGCTTCGTGCCCACAAGCTCACGTCGCACCTACGCCACCTACGCCAACCTCATTGCCATGGTCCTTGTGCGCAGCTATGACCGGTCTACTCGTGTGCAACAAGCCATGGCCTTGCGCGGTTTTCATGGCGTCATGCACCGTTTGTATGATTTCACCAATGCCCCTCATGACCGCATTTTCCTGAGTCTCGCGACCCTTGTGGCCATCGGCATCTTGTTTTGCGATTACTTTCTTCTAGGCGATTACTTCCTTCTTCACTAAAAAGGCCATACCATGCCCATCAGTATCACGCCCACAACATCGCTCGTCACGCCAGCCATCATCGAATTACAAGACATTCATTTTAGCTATGTCCAAGCCACTATGACAACGCCTGTCCTTCTAGGAACAAGCCTTGCCCTGCGTGAGGGGCAACGCATTGGCCTACTCGGTGATAATGGTAGCGGTAAAACAACGCTCTTGCACGTTGCCATGGGGCTACTTCAGCCTAGCTCTGGTGCCATTATCCATGCTGGAACAGTTCTCCCCATAAGCTCCTCACAATGCGCTTCAAGCAAGAAAGCGTCCCAAGCTCTGAAGCCAGCCCTTGCCGCCCTCCGCCGCGACCTTGGCTTTCTCTTCCAAAATAGCGACGACCAACTCTTCTGCCCCACTGTGCTCGAAGATGTGGCTTTTGGGCCGCTTAATCTTGGTCTGACGTCCGACGAAGCACGCCAAACCGCCCTCGAGACCCTTGGCCTCCTCAATCTCCAAGACTTTGCCCAACGTGTTACCCACAAGCTTTCTGGTGGCGAAAAAAAAATGGTGGCCCTCGCCTCCATTATGTCCATGGCTCCCAAAGCCCTCCTTCTCGATGAACCTACCAACGACCTTGATGCCGCCACCCGTGCTCACCTCATCGATATCCTGACAAGCCACTCACATTCTCATATCATCATCTCTCACGACTGGGATTTTCTGCACCGCACCTGTGATATTTTCCTCACCATGAAAGATGGTATGCTCACAGAAACGCCACATGCTCCCCATGTTCATGTGCACACCCATCAGGGTGGTAGCCTTGCTCACCGCCATCGCTAAAAATAAAAGGAAGGAAAGCATGATGCTAACCTTCCTTTCCCATTTTACCGTAAAATAATCTTCGTAATCTCGGAATCAATGCCTATGCGGCACGAAAAACCATGCCACAAGCCAGCACCAGGGCTTACATACATTTGCTGCCCATCCTGCTCATACAGACCGCGCACATAGCCACCATTGGCCGCCGCCACAACATATTCAAATAAATACATTTGGCCGCCATGGGTATGGCCAGACAATTGCAAATCCGCATGAGGATTTTGGAAGGCATTCTTAGCTTGGTGGTCAAGCAGAACGATGAAAGAGTTGCGTTCTTGGGTATCACCGCTTTGACCTGCAAGAGCCTTTGCTCTGTCTGGCGGCGTTAGACCATGGCGCATGGAAGCTGGGTCGGTCACGCCAGCAAGAATGAGCGTTGCATCGCCGCGCTTGATGTGGCGGTATTCATTGTGAAGCATATCAAGGCCAAGCTTTTTGAAGACACGATCCCACTGAGGCATTTCAGATATATATTCATGGTTGCCCATGACACCAAAGACGCCATATGGAGCCTTGAGATCTGCCAAGGCCGAAATCATGGGTGCGACATTTGCTGCCGTACCATCAATGAAGTCTCCTGTAAAAACAATAAGATCTGCATCGATAGCCATGGTCCTTGCAACCACTTCGTCAAGCCATTCTTTTTGCAATATGGGACCAATATGCGTGTCCGTTAGTTGAGCAATGACAAAGCCATCAAATTCCTTAGGCAAATTGGGAATGGTAATTTCAATGGTCTTCACATCAGGAACTTTTGTGGCATTCCACACGCCGTACGAAGCAAAAATCAGTGGTACCAGAACGAAAACACCAGCCAACTTTGCACTCAAAGAAGGCACATGTACATCTTGGCCCACAAGCCCCACCTTGCGCAAAATCCAAACAAGCACAGCAAGACCATCACGCAAGCCCACGAACGCAGCGGTGCCGAGCAAGGTGATGAACAGCACTTCCATGCTCACCAGAAAAGCTTGGGGCAATTCTGGTCCAGCGATGGAGCCACCGATATAGCGATAAATAAGATACTTACAGCTTGTAAGAGCCACAACAAAGGCTATGCATATTTTCACCCAAAGAGAGGCTTTGAGAGGCAAGACAAAGCGCCACATCATGAAAAGAAGCACGATCAAAGACAATGGTAATAGAAACATATTTTCTCCAAACAGGATTTTCTTGCAATCACCTACCTCCCCTCATAACTCCATGCGGCTGTATACTCCATTAAAAAATGATATTCAGTCCGCTAATAAAAGTTTTTGGGGAAAGGGATGG
>JAWXUA010000189.1:0-4539 GCA_044433065.1 Pseudomonadota bacterium | reverse complement strand
CCCCAGAAAAAAATCCCCCCTAAACCTTCAAACTACCTCTGAAATCAGCCCAGTCAGTGATGCCGAGCTCGTCGCACAGGGCATTAACTTCGTTGACCAGACGGAAGGCGAAGTCGGGACGCATGAAGTTTGCGGTACCGACTTGCACAGCGTGAGCGCCGCACATGATGAATTCGAGCACGTCTTCAGCTGAGGCGATGCCACCCATGCCGATGACAGGGATGGACACAGCGCGTGAGACTTGCCATACACAGCGCAAGGCCACAGGCTTGATGGCAGGACCGGAGAGGCCACCAATGACGTTGGCGATGCGTGGCTTACGGCGGCGGATATCAACAGCCATGCCAGAAAGGGTATTGATGCAGGAAATAACGTCAGCACCACCATCTTCAACAGCACGAGCCATAGCCACAATGTCGGTGACGTTGGGCGAAAGTTTGACGATGACGGGCTTTGACTTGGCATGCTTTTTCACAGCTTCGGTGACGCGAGCTGCTTGGCGTGCGTCTTGACCGAAGATGATGCCGCCTTCTTTGACGTTGGGGCAGGAGATATTGACTTCAAGAGCTGCAACGCCTTCTTCTGCTGCAAGGATATCTGCAAGCTCACCAAATTCATTGGCGTCACATGCGTAGATATTGGCGATGACAGGAAGTTCACGCCAAGGCACTTTGGGCAGCTTATCCTTGATAAAGCATTCAACGCCATCATTTTGCAGGCCAACAGCATTGAGCATGCCGCATGCTGTTTCGGCAACGCGTGGCATAGGATTGCCGAGGCGTGGCTTTAAGGACAAGCCTTTAACGACGATGCCACCAAGGGTGGTCAAGTCACCATAGGGCGCAAATTCAGCACCATAGCCAAAGGTTCCCGACGCGGTCATGATGGGGTTGCGAAGAGAAAGGGAATGTAAACCACCCGGAATTGTTACGGAAAGATCCATGATGACACCTACTTTGGCTATGCTTCGTCAAGCGTGATTTGGTCTGCCCAGAAAACAGGGCCTGTGGTGCACGTTTGGATACGGCTTTCTTTTTTCGCATCTTCTGGCCATGCGTCTGTGGTCTTGCATACGCAACCAAGGCACGCACCAACGCCGCACGCCATGCGGTTTTCAAGAGAAAGCTGACAACGTACACCATATTCGAGGCTTGCTTCGCGGATGGTACGCAAGAATGGCGTTGGGCCACAAGCGAGCACAAGACCCTTTTTCTCAGCAAATTCTTTGATACGCGCGCGGATGTGCGTGATGAAGTTTTGCAGGTCTTCAGGGCTTTCTTCAAGATGATTGCTCGTCATGATTTTATCGCTAACGCTTTCGTATGGATAGCAACCGATGGGCATTCTGTGGCCAAATTCAAGCCATAAATTCCAAGGCTTTGGATGCTCATAGGCATAGCCAACAAAGGGCGCAATGCCGATGCCACCAGCAAGAAGCAAGGTCGGCGTATCAGCTTCCATGGCAAAGGATGAACCAAGAGGTCCCCACATGTGCACCGTATCACCAGATTTCAACTCTGCAAGCTTTGCGGTGCCGCGGCCAGCTACTTGGAAGAAAATGGTTAAGTCGCGCTTGCTCACACGGCAAATGGAGAATGGGCGTGCCCAAATCATATCGAGGGCCCAGCCAGCAGGTCTAATCATGACAAATTGACCGGGTTGCCAGTTGGCCCATTCAGGATTTTCTAAACGTAATGCATAAAAACCAGCGCTGCCCGAGGCAAAGCCAAAAGGTACAAGATCAAGTACTTGAAGTTCAAAACATGCGGAGTTATTCATGGTATTCCTCAACGTCCCTAGGAGTGGGACGGCCCATTGCAGTGTTGTGGCGCGTAAAATAGGGCATATAGAAAAAATGTGAGCGCACACCAGCTACAAAGATATATCGTGACCGTAGCCTCTACTGTAGCCTTTTATGATGTATACACGTATATGCTGTGCTCTTTTGTAGAGTGCTTAGCCGCGTTCGTCAATATGATATAGTATCGATTGTGAAAAAATGAATTTGTTTGTTTGTATGTACAAACAAATTCATGGCGAGATTTTTTGTGCGCTTGCCCCAAAAACACCCACTATCTTCGTAAAAATTCTTCCAAAAATTAGACTTGCCCCAAATGCGAACTATTATTATAGATAGCTGGACGCCAAGCCTTAACACGCCGCACAAAATCTGCTTTTATATCACACGCCTTATAAACGCATTTTCAGACGCCTTTCTAAAATATCTTTCCAGACGCATAAAACGCCTTAGGATGCCTTTCCTTGCGCATCAATCTCTCCCCATGCGGCCTCAAATTTTCATTAAAAAGCCTACCTATCTCCGCCAATAAAAGTCTTTGAAGGGGATAGGGGGGTGGTCTGCCCGAAGGGTGCCGAAGGTACAGCCGTTAGGCGAGTCTTCGAGCCTTACGGATGTAGAGAGCAACACTGGGCAGGGGGAACTTTCTTCAGAAAATTTCTCCTTCCCCCACATAAACAAAAAGTAAAAATATGACATACCAAACACCAGAAATATTAGCGCCTGCGGGCGATGTTCCTTCTTTTTTAGCGGCTTTGGCTGCTGGTGCTGATGCTGTATACCTTGGCCTCAAGCACTTTTCTGCACGCATGCAGGCGGACAACTTTGGCGTGACCGAGTTGTCGCGCATGGTAGAACTTGCCCATAGCGAGGACCGCAAGGTCTACGTGGCATTCAACACCATGCTGAAACCGAGTGATCCTGCTTCGGCTGGTAGACTGATTAACAGACTGGCACGTCTTGGCGATGCGGCTCCAGATGCACTGATTTTGCAAGATTTGGGCGTTGCTGAGATGGCGAGACAGGCAGGATTTGAGGGCGAATTGCACTTTTCGACTTTGGCCAATGCCACGCACCCTGCGGCTTTGCAGGCGGCTAAGGACTTTGGTGCCAAGCGTGTTATTCTGCCGCGTGAATTGAATATTGATGAAGTGCGCACCATGTGCGAGGCATGCCCTGAGGGTATGGACCTTGAGCTTTTTGTGCATGGCGCGCTGTGCTATTGCGTGTCGGGCCGCTGTTACTGGTCGAGCTACATGGGCGGCAAGAGCGGCTTACGTGGTCGCTGTGTACAGCCATGCCGCCGCGTATACCAGCAGAAAGGGCGTCAGGGACGTTATTTCTCGTGCCTTGACTTGTCCCTTGATGTGCTTGCTAAGACCTTGCTTGATATGCCGAATTTGTCGTCGTGGAAGATTGAAGGCCGTAAAAAGGGGCCGCACTATGTGTATCACGTGGTGACGGCATACCGCATGCTTCGCGACCATGGTGATGACCCACAGGCACGCAAAGACGCTGAGCGTATTTTGAATATTGCTCTTGGTCGTCCAGGCACGCGTGCATCGTTCTTGCCACAGCGCAAGGCATCGCCCACAGCCTTTGATGAGCAGACAAGCTCTGGCCTCTTGGTGGGCAAGGTGCAGCAGGATAAGGAAGGCTTTAGCTTCTTTAAGCCACGCATCGAGCTTTTGCCACAAGACTATTTGCGCGTGGGCTATGAAGATGAGTCGTGGCATTCCACCATGCCTGTGACCCGTCGTGTGCCCAAAGCTGGTACTTTCACCATGCGCGTGCCACGTCACAAGACCCCTAAAGCTGGCACGCCAGTGTTCCTCATCGACCGCCGCGAGCCAGAACTCATGCGCATTATCCGCGAATGGGATGGCCGCCTCAATCGTTGCCGTGGAGCTCGCGCTGAAGCCGTTGATTTTGAGCCAAAGCTTCCTGTCGCTGTCAAAAACCGTAAGCGCCCTGAAATGACGTTGCGCTCATCGTTGCCACAAGGTCGTGAGACCCGTGGTGGTGGCAAGGGCAATGTTATGGCTTTGTGGCTTTCACCTAAGGCTATTCAGGAAGTTTCGCGCACGGTCTTCTCGCGCATGGCGTGGTGGTTGCCACCAGTTATTTGGCCTGACGATGAAGACGCCTACCGCCGTATGGTCAACCAAGCATACCGCAACGGCGCACGCCACTTTGTGCTCAACTCGCCATGGCAGCTTACCTTGTTCCCTGAGCGCGCCCGTGTATATAATGCAGACAGAGCTGATGACGCTGTCGATTTCATCGCCGGTCCTTTCTGCAACGTCGGTAACGCAGCGGCCATTGCCCAGCTCAAGGCTCAAGGTTTCTCGGCTGTCATGGTCAACCCAGAGCTTGCCGGTGAAGACTTGCTTGCCCTGCCAAAGCAAAGTTGCTTGCCCCTTGGCGTGGTCCTCGATGGTTTCTGGCCTATGGGCATCACCCGTCACAGCCTCGAAGGTGTCCGTGTTGGCGAGCCCTTCACAAGTCCCAAAGGCGAAGTCTTCTGGGCTAAGCGCTATGGCCAGAATACATGGCTGTACCCTGGTTGGCCCCTCGATATCACCTCGCACCGCGCTGAGCTCGAAGCCGCAGGCTATGCCTTCTTCCTGCACATCGAAGAATATACCCCAAAAACACTCCCAGAAGCACGACGCACCAGTGCCTTTAACTGGGATTTGACCTTGTTATAAGTTGGAGTGTGTGGGGCTTGTTGGACGAGC
>JAWXUA010000188.1:0-4650 GCA_044433065.1 Pseudomonadota bacterium | reverse complement strand
ATGACATCCACAAATAAAAAGTTTTTGAAAAAGGGGATGGGGTCTGGGGGAAGGGGGAAAAAGCTTTTTTCAAAAAGTTTTTTCTCCTTCCCCCAGAATTCCTAGCACCATAAGGATAAACACCTCATGGCATTAGAAATAGAATTAAAATTCCTTGGCAACGACCTTGCCGCATTGAGCGAGCGCATGCAAGCACTTGGTGCTGTGTCTGAGGGAAAACACCTTGAGCGCAACCTTGTTTTTGACAATGCGGAAGGCAGCTTGCGGCCTGCCAAGACCTTGTTACGCTTGCGGCGACAGCAGTGGGCTGCGGCTGAGCGCTGCGTTTTGACACTGAAGAAACCAGTGGATGGCGTTGTGCAAGGTGTGGGTGACGCTCTTGTGAAAGTGCGGCAAGAAGATGAAATTAGCTTTGCGAACTATGATGCTGCCTTGAATATTCTGCATGGCCTTGGCTACGCATCGATATTTGGCTATGATAAAGTGCGCGAAGAATTTCGTTTGACTGTGTTTGATGATGTAAAGAATGAATTTCATGTTCATGTGGCTCTTGATAGCCTTGTATTTGGTGATGTTGTAGAAATTGAAGGAAGCCAAGAGGCTATTTTTACAGCGGCACAATGCTTAGGCCTTGACAAGAGTGAACAATCAACGGCAAGCTATCATACATTGCATAGAAAATGGCGTGAAAAACAAGGCCTTCCTATGCAAGATGATTTTACTTTTGACGCAAAGACCATTGATGATATATGCATATCTCTTGGTATTGCATAAAAAGCTTACCATTTATACTATTGGATACTAAACAATGACAAGACCATATACGCATCCTCAAGAGGATGATGTTCTTTTACTTGAAGAAAAGATTAAGCTACCGCGAAAATATCGCGTGTTACTTCATAACGATGACTACACCACTATGGATTTTGTAGTGGCGGTGCTGGTGAATATCTTCCGTAAGAGCGAGGCACAAGCTACCGCGATTATGCTGGCTATTCATGAACAAGGTGTTGGCGAATGCGGCGTGTACACGCATGAGGTGGCCGAAACTAAGGTCTCTCTTGTGCGCACACGGGCCAGAAATGAAGGCTTTCCGCTCCGTTGTACCATGGAAGAAGTATAGTGGAAGAAAGATAAAACAGCCACTGACCCAAGGAAGGTGTCCCATGATTAGCAGACGTTTGGAAATGGTGCTTGGTGCGGCTGTGGTTGAGGTTCGGACACGGAGTCATGAATACCTCACCGTTGAACACGTACTTTATGCCATGTGCGGCCTTGAGCCCTCCCGTGGTCTTTTGGAATATTGCAAAGTCGATGTAGCAGTTTTAAAGACGCGTCTTGAAGGTTTTTTTGAGCGACATCTTGAAAAAATCGACTTGCCTGCTGAGGGCGGCGAAATCGTGCAAACCCTTGGTGTGCAACGCGTTTTACAACGCGCTTTTCGTCATATGCACTCTTCTGGAAAGCAAATGGTGGAAGTTGGCGATATTCTGGCTTCTCTATTTGATGAAGAAGACTCCTATGCCGTATGCTTTTTGCGCTCCCTTGGCTTGTCGCGCCTTGATATCCTGAACTGCCTTGCCCACGGTGAATTTAAAGATGGCGAGGCTGTGAAAGGTTCTGGCGGCGCACTGCGCTTTGTGGTGGAAGAGCAGGTCATAGGTGACGACGATGACGATGATGGTCACTATGCTATTGAAGATGATGAAGAATTTCTTGCCGCCTACGAAGAAGCACAGCGTGGTGGCAAAAAGAAAGAAAAAGAAAGTGCCTTACAATTATATGCAACTGATTTAACAGCAAAAGCACGTGAAGGTAAAATTGATCCGCTCATCGGGCGTGAAGTTGAAATTGAGCGCACAGTGCAAGTGCTGGCCCGCCGCCGCAAGAACAATCCGCTTTTTGTGGGTGATCCTGGTGTGGGTAAGACAGCCTTAGCTGAAGGTCTGGCCTTACGCCTTGTTTTTGGTGACGTGCCACCAGCTTTCGAGCATGCGCGGATTTTCTCCCTTGATATGGGTTCCTTACTTGCAGGTGCAAAATACCGCGGCGACTTTGAAGAACGACTCAAGGCCGTCATGGGTGAAATTACTGAAATACCTCATGCTATTCTTTTTATTGATGAAATTCACACTGTTGTGGGCGCTGGTTCTACAGGCGCAGGTTCCATGGATGCCTCCAATCTTTTAAAGCCAGCCCTTGCATCTGGTGCCGTTCGTTGTATCGGTTCCACGACACACGAAGAGTTCCGCAATCATTTTGGTAAGGATCGCGCTTTGTTGCGTCGTTTCCAAAAAATTGACGTGCGCGAACCGTCCCCAGAAGAATGCCTTGATATTCTCAAAGGTTTACGCGAGCAGTATGAAGAGCATCACAAGGTGCGCTATAGCCTGCCAGCTCTCAAGGCAGCGGTGGACCTTTCTGTTCGCTACGTGCATGACCGACTGCTTCCAGACAAAGCCATTGACGTTATGGACGAAGCTGGGGCGGCTGCGCGTTTGCGTCGCACCTTCAAGGCTGGTGCGTCCATTTCGGTGCCGGACATTGAGCGTGTTGTAGCGCGCATGGCGCAGGTTCCACCACGTTCTGTGTCATCGTCAGACCGTGACCGTTTGCGTACCTTGGATGAAACTTTGCGCCGCGTGGTCTTTGGTCAGGACAAGGCTGTGCAGGTTTTATCGCGTGCTGTCTTGCGTGCTCGTGCAGGTTTTGGCCATGAACAGCGGCCCATGGGTAGTTTTCTGTTTTATGGTCCCACAGGTGTGGGCAAGACCGAGCTTGCTAAGCGGCTTGCTGATGCGCTTGGGGTGAACTTTTTGCGCTACGACATGAGCGAGTACATGGAAAAGCATGCGGTCTCGCGTTTCATTGGTTCGCCTCCAGGGTACGTTGGTTTTGAGCAGGGTGGTCAGCTCACTGAGGCCATTAGGCGCACACCGTATACTGTTCTTTTGCTTGATGAAATTGAAAAGGCGCACCCCGATATCTTCAATATCCTCTTGCAAGTCATGGATCATGCGACTTTGACGGACAATAGTGGCAGTAAGGCAGATTTCCGTAATGTTGTCCTTATCATGACATCCAATGCTGGTGTGCGTGAGATGGCCACAAGGAATTTGGGATTTGCTGCGCCAGCGGCGACGGATGCGGCGTCTAAGGGCTTAAAAGCTGTTGAGCGTTTGTTTAGTCCCGAGTTCCGTAATCGACTTGATGCTATGGTGCCGTTTCAGAGTCTTGGTCAAGAGATTATGGAGCGCATTGTGGATAAGTTTATCCGCGAAGTGGTGTCGAGTTTGAGAGACAAGCGAGTGCAGCTTGAAGTGACGGATGCTGCAAGGGTGAAACTTGCTGAAAAGGGATTTGATCCTGCATTTGGGGCGAGACCGTTGCGTAGAGTCATTCGTGGAGCCATCGAAGATGAGCTTGCGCGTGAGATTTTGTTTGGAAGACTCAGAAAAGGCGGCAAGGTTGTTATTGACGTTGTTATTGACGTTGTTGCTGAGGCTGATGTTGTGGAGGCCAAAGCAAAGGATGCTGACGCTGACGCTATTGAAAACAGCTTAGGCTTACGCTTTGTTTATGATGAAGAGCGTGGCAGTGAAGTGTAGTTTTTGAATTAACTGAGAGGAAGGGAAAACGTTGAAAAGGTTTCCCTTCCCCCCAAACCCCCATCCCTTCTAAACTGTTTATTTACGGATGTAGGGCTGTTGTTTGACTTAGGACGCGGCCGTATGAAGTAATCAATGTACGATTATATGACTAGGTAAAAGAAAATTTATGACCATATATCGCTTACCAAAAGAGCCTGTTTTTCCTGACCCGAGCGAAGCTGAACCCGATGGCCTGTTGGCTGTTGGTGGTGACCTATCCCCAGAGCGTTTGATAACAGCCTACGCCATGGGGATTTTTCCGTGGTACAGTGATGATGAACCCATTATGTGGTGGTCGCCCGATCCACGTTGTGTACTAAATCTTGATGAGCTTCATGTGCCGAAACGTCTTGCTCGCGTGGTGCGTTCTGGAAAATACAAGATTACGGTGGACCGCGCTTTTGCAGAAGTCATGGAGCATTGCGCAGATGCGGCGCGTCCAGAGCAGGACGGCACGTGGATTGTGGACGACATGCTTGATGCCTATGTGCATTTGCATCGCCTTGGCATTGCGCATTCTGTGGAGGCATGGCTTGATGGTTATCTTGTGGGCGGTCTATACGGCATTGCCCTTGGTTCGCTTTTTTATGGTGAATCTATGTTTTACCTTGAGCCAGACGCCTCAAAAGTTGCCTTTGTGACTTTTGCTCAGGCATTAAAAAAACATGGTTTTACCCATGTTGATTGTCAGCAAACGACGGACCATTTAGTCCGCTTTGGTGCTCGCGAAATGCCGCGTGATGCATTCCTAAAAATTGTAGATAAAGCCGTATCAGACGAACATACAGCTGGTGTGTGGGATTGGGAGCTTTCTTAAACCTCTTTTGAACTTTTTCCGAAATCTTCATACGGAGCCATGCGCATTTTGTTCAATGAAAATACGTAACGGCCACTCAAAGCTTCGTTTTTTGTCCTCCCCCCATGCGCCGCAAATTGGATTCAACGTTCTCAACTTCCATCGCAATGAAAAGTCTTTGAAAGGGATGGGGGTCTGGGGGAA
>JAWXUA010000187.1:0-4665 GCA_044433065.1 Pseudomonadota bacterium | reverse complement strand
AAAATACAAAACAGAAAAGGCCACGCATCAGTTATAACAACTGATACGTGGCCTTTTTGTGTATAAAAAGCGTATGGTAGTCTTGATTAAGAGAGAGAGAGAGAGAGAGAGAGAGGCATCAACATTGCAAAATCCCTTTATATAAAAAATCGCATTAACTTATATTCTCTCAAAACAGTTATTCTTTTTTTATACCACTTGCAATATTTTTATTACAGCTGAAGGGGTGGTAATCATGGCAATCTAATTTGCCAGAGCTCTAAAATGTGTTATAAATTTTCGTAAATGGTCTATATCGTACGGTAATCCCCCCCTTTAAAAAGTACTTCTGAAAAGTAGAATTTTCTCGTAAACTTTATGGAGGAGAAACTACATGAAAAAGTCCTGCTATACAGACAGTTAAATTTTAGCGATACTAAAACAAGCCGAAAAGAGAATCCCTGTTCCAGATCTTTGCCGTGTGCATGGGATGAGCTCCGCCACGTTTTATAAGTAGCGAGCTAAGTATGGGGGCATGAACGCATCCTTAATGACTCAGCGGCATAGCGGTTTATCTGTGAGGCCATTATGGACAATCATCGTGCTGTTTATGAGCAAGCTAAAGCCACCAATCCGCATCGCTGGAAAACTCGCGCTGTACGCAATTGGTCCTTACCCACAGAGGTTTACTTGAACCCTGAAAATGAGTGCCAGAAGAAGGAAAACGGCACTTTCAATTAGATGTTTTTGAGTGGCTGGACTGACAACTTCCTTGACATTGACCGGACATTGAGCGAATGAGGCCGACTGGGAAAAGCTGCTCCCATGGATCATGCCTAAGGACTAACCCTTACACTAGAAACGCGTAATGCCGTGATGCCAATAGCTACCACGGCATTTGTTTTTGAAAAGAGGCTACTCGCTGTTTACGCCTGAACTATTGAGCTTATACTTTAGTCAACGTGCTGTGAAGCGTTGTACCTTTTATAACATACTCGGCAACGTCCCCCACGGATTTGTCATAAGTATATGTATCATCAACAGTTTTTTTATCCACTACCTTTGTTGCAACCTTATCTTTTCCTAACACAACATCAACCTTAAGTTGCACCGTTGCACCATTGGGAATAGGAGTTTCCGCTAAATCAATGCTTCTTTCTCCGTGTATACAAATATCATGATAGCCTGAAGGTTTATACGTCCCGTGCCCTAGATTACCTGTGCCGTCATCGCCAGTCCATAGAATTTCCATCTTTGCAACAAAGCCAGCATTATTGTTGAGCTTAAAATGTCTGATTGTAGTCATAACTATCTCCTTTTAAATGAGTGTTTTTGCAAAGGTTACCAGACTAGAATAGTCTTCTGTAAACATAGGGCCATACTGATCCTCAGGAGAGCTAGTATAGGAAAAGGAATTAACACTAATGGCATTGGTCGTTCCATATTGAACCCAAGCACCACCAGAACATCCACTTCCCATATCGTTTCCTGACATGCGCACAATTGCAGTAGAACTTTCCTCAATATCAAGATCGTAATACACCATGCGTTTTCCGCTATAGTAATTTGATGGATAGCCAAAGGATGTGGCTTTCCCCGTCGAAATAGAGCAAAGTCCTTTTAGAGGTTCAACACTGGACTCTGTAGTGGTGATGGCAAAGCCATAGTCCCAACAATATTGTTTTGTTTCAGACCAGTATACTTTTACGGCAGAAGCCTTAATGGACACTTTTTGTTTCTTAGATCCACTATCATACCCCCTTTGAAAGATAATATTTTCTGACCACTCACCAGTCTCCATATCCTGTAAGCAATGTGCCGCTGTCAATAAAAGATTCTTTGACTCACAAAATTCTGCACTAGCAACTCTATCTTCTCCATTACGCGTAAAAAAAAGCTTCCCGCCTGTTTGAAAGGGGTCTTTGGAAATAGATGCTAGATTTGCGCTCCCCGTAAACTCCCCACTAAACGCATCCTTGGAAGAGATGGGAGAGGGATTTGGTAACTCTATGTGTATGGGAGTTGCTTGAGCAAGACGCGCTTCTGTCCAATAGTCTTCAAGACTCAATATATTTTGCTCGGAAAAAATAACGCCAATATTGTCAGTATGCGAAACGACTTTGTACCCCATAACCATGCTCCATTATTTAATATGTACATCACTGGGCAACTTAGACTGAAATATACATGGAACCCCTAGGGTATGTCTTCAAACTGTCTCTTTTGCTTTCTGGCTTCGTTGGACTCGTTTTTTACTACGGTTACGTATGTCTATATACGCGCCCTTCGTAAAAAACTTCGTCCGCCTCGCCAGAAAAATAAAATAACCAAGTTTGAAGACACACCCTCAGCTCACAGCTCTCAAAAGATGAGCGCAACATCCTTTATCGATAAACAAGTGTCTTAATAAAAGATTGAATAACGAATACCCATACACCTAGCGAAAGCAATAAAGGCTATAAGATATCGTGTCAAGTTTTTTATAAAAAAAATTATACTATTCTATATCATCCTAATTCATACAGAGTCTGGTAGCGCAGTAACTAACTGTAATTACTGAAAAAGTTAAATTTATGTTGTAGGGTAATCCCTCCTACACCTCTCTAAAATAGTTAAACAGCGGATAATACTGAAAATCCACCTTACCACCGACGCGGCCATTACGGTTCTTCAGCACCACGAGTTCCACTTCACGAGGGCTTTTGCGTTTGGCCTCGGTGGCGTCAAAGTCTTTATCGCCAGCGCCCTTGAGTTGCAGGCCAAGCAGCACGTCGCTAGAGTACTCGATGGCCCCACTCTCCTTAAAAGCCTCCATGGTCACAGTCTCTTTATAGCTTGCTCTATTAAAACTCGAGATGCCAACCACAGGAATTTTGAAGTCACGGCTCATGCGTTTGAGCTCCAAGACAGCCTTGTCCGTATTCTGTTTATCCGTTGAACGGTCGCTATACGGTGCGATAATTTGCAGATAATCCACCACCACAACAGGCGTATTTCCCGTATAGTTGATATGCTTTTCAATGGTCGCCCTAATCTCTTTGACGCCAATATCTCCAATACCTTCAGATATATAGATATGTTTTGAATAGTCCCGATAGTCATCCATGGACTGATAAATCAGCGTTGACTCCTCCATGCTATACTCCAAAAACCGCGAACCCGTCAAAATCCCACGGGTCGTCTTGGCTAAATGCGATCCCTTGCGCTCAGCTACGCAACGAAGCAGCGTGTGCCGACTCACACTCTTGGCCATAATCTCCGTTTTCGACATTTCAAGAGAAAAAATCAGTACGTCTATACCATTCTGCGCCACCTGATCGGCAATCTGGGTCATCAAGGTTGTCTTGCCTAGCGAACTGATGGCCCCAACCACATAAAGTCCTTCGTGCAAGCCCCCATCAAGCTCAAAATCCAGTGCCGTAAAGCCTGTACTAATGGTCTTTTTATACGCGCTATCCTCAATAAGTTCCAGAAAAGCGATTAACGAATTGCCCGCCGACGTCGCCTTATACTCCTCACGCAGCCGCTCCTCTTCGCGCTCCTTGGCCTGAATTTCCTCATCACCCTTATTTTCCGCATCCGCCACCGCAAGACTGAACGCCTCCCGACTCCGCTGCAAAGCCTCGTTAGCGTCCTTGCACTGGCCAGCCACATTGGCCGCATAATAGGGAATGCCCTCGCTCAGAAGGCCAGCCGCCAAGGTCTGCGACGCCTTGACGCCAGCAGCATCGTTGTCAAAGGCCAAAATCAGCGGCTGACACGGCTTTTCGCGGCGCACCCGATCCAAAAAGCTCTTGACCTTGGCCGTTGTGCCCAAGGCCACAGCCTCGCCGCCAACCTCCATGATACTCAAGGCATCGAGCGCACCCTCCACAATAAAAAGAGGTTTGGTGGCCGTTTGCAAAGCCTCGGCGTTAAACAGCTCCAGAGGCCCAACTTGGCTCTTGGAATACGGCTTCTGCACGTCGGGGATATCCGAACGCACGTCGCGCGCCAAATAGCTATGGTCGCTGGTTGGGATAATCAGGCGCGGACTCAAGGGCGCGTTAGGGGCCTTGGGATGCCTCCACGATGGCTCAAAACCTAGCTTAAATCGACGAATGATATCCGCCCCTAGCCCACGTTGGCTCGGGTAGTCCGTGTCGCTTATATGCCCATGTGCGGCCAAAAAGAAGGAGCTGTAATCCGTGATTTCTACTTTCGCTTCTTGAGGAACAATTTCGTCCGGCTTTTGCGCCTTGTCGTGCTTTAGGGCCTGCCCAACGGTCTTTTGCGCCGCTTGCGTAGCCTCTCTTTTCCCAGTTTTTTTCGTCCCCACAGCCTTGGCCGCCCCATCCTTATATAATAGGTCGCCCTCAAGGCCAAAAGCGTCCTCCAAAAAGGCCGCCTGCTGACCATAATCGTCCAAGCCCTCCACCAAGCCGCACAGGGTGAAAATATCGCCACCTTCACCGCAGCTAAAGCATTTCCAATACCGGCCCTCGCGTACGCTCAAAGCCCCCGTCTGCCTCGGCCCCGTGCCACTGCCACATAAAGGACAAACGTACAGGCCGCTCCGGCTCTGCTTGGTCACGCGCTCCAGGTATGCAGTCAACTTTTCTTTCAACAGCTCTTTGGTATCGTTCATGATTTTTTTCTCTTTTTTTGTTTTAGCTGGGGGAAGGGGAAACTTTCTGGAGAAAGTTT
>JAWXUA010000186.1:0-4688 GCA_044433065.1 Pseudomonadota bacterium | reverse complement strand
GAAACCCTTTTCAAAGGTTTTCCCTTCCCCCAGACCCCCATCCCTTCCTAAACTTTTTATTTGTGGATGAAATGGGGAACGTTGAATGCTAGTTCGCGGCCACATAAGTGACACGACGTATGTGGCTTCGACTCAAAATCCTTCGTGCTTCAAGGAGAGAAAAGATACGTAACTCCCCCAGCTTCCACTTGCAGATGATAAAGATGAGAATGATGTTTAGGAGAGAAAAGGCAAGTAACTCCCCTAGCTTCCACCAAGCCCTAAATTTTTTCCATAACGCGTAGCTTAGCACTGCTAGCCCGTGGATTGCGGGCGAGCTCTTCAGCAGACGCGGTCACAGGCTTCTTGGTCAAAATCCGCACCTCTGGTTTGTGGCCACACACGCAATAAGGAATGTGCTTAGGGCAGCGGCAACCTTCAGCCCAGTAGCGAAAACGATGCTTGACGGCGCGGTCTTCCAAAGAGTGGAAGGTAATGACCGCGAGGCGACCACCAGATTTGATGCGCGGCAAAATGGCGTCAAGAAACGCATCCAACTGGCCAAGCTCGTCGTTAACAGCCATGCGGATAGCCTGAAAAGTTCGTGTTGCTGGGTGGTTACGTGCCTTAGCGCGCCACTTAGCAGGATAGGCCATTTCCACAATGGACGCGAGCTGCAAGGTATTGTCGATGGTACCGTTATTGCGCGCATCCACAATAGCTCTGGCAATGCGGCCAGCCATAGGCTCCTCACCAAAGCGCGTGATAATATCTTTAAGCACCTCAAATCGTTCACGGTTGGCATAATGCCATGCAGAACGGTCGTCGGTTGCATCCATGCGCATATCAAGAGGACCATCTGCGTGGAAGCTAAAACCGCGCTCAGCCGTATCGATTTGCATGGACGAAACACCGATGTCGATGAGTGCGCCGTCGATTTCATGCCAGCCCAAATCATCCAAGGCTTCACAAAAATCTGCATAACGCTGATGGTATAGGTGGACACGGTCACCATGCGGTGCAAGGCGACGCTTCGCCGCATCAAGCGCATTGTTGTCGCGATCAAGACCACACAGCTCGGCCCCTTCACCTGCACGGGCTAGGATTGCTGAGGAATGCCCTGCAAGACCCAAGGTGCCATCTAAAAAGCGGCCATGGGCTTGTGGGTTGAGGTATTCCAAGACTTCATTGAGAAGCACTGGAATATGTGCTGAAAAATCAGCATCCTGTGCATCATCATGACATTGAGACAAAGTATCGTTGGCAGACATAAAAGACCTTGCAACTACGCGTATAAAAATGAAGGAAGAAAAATATCGTTATAATAAGGAACGTTACAAAGAAAGACTGATGCCGCTTTCGGCCAACTCATCGGCCACATCGGAAAAATCTTGCGCCATTAAGGCGTCAAAGCGGACAGCATCCCAGATTTCAAATTTATCGCCCTGCCCCACCAACACCACATCCTTGTTCAGCCCTGCATAGTTCATGAGAGCTTGCGGCAAGCGGACGCGGCCTTGACTGTCAAACAAGACTTCTTCAGCACCGCCAATGACCAGACGCTTAAAGTCCCGCACAAGGCGATTGTGGGTTTTTAGCCGAGCAAAACCATCTTCGAGCTTTTCCCAATCTGGCAGAGAAAAGCCAACAATACAGCCATCATAGCTTGTGAGCACAAGCTTTGTGCCCACCGTTCTTGCTGTCGTTGCTGTCGTTGCTGTCGTTGCTGTTGTTGCTGTCGTTGCAGCTGTAGTTTTTGTTGTGCTGGCTTGTTCTGTGGTATCTAGTGTGCTTTTGGGAGAGTCTGCTGCATATTGGCTCATACGTGCGAGCAGAATATCACGAAAATCAGGCGGCAACATCAGTCGCCCCTTATTGTCGAGTGCTCTGTATGAACGTCCACGAAATCGCATGCATGCTCCTGAATTGAACCTCAATGGGTCCTAAACTAGCAATTTTCTACCCAATCCCCCACTTTCTACCACACTTTACCACACAGGCCCACTTTTCCTCAATCGTCAACGTATGTCAATATATAAGTAACATAAGATGGCGACATTCTTTTGTCGTAAAAGTGTCATAAGAAAGGCCACTTATAAGCCTTGACAAAATCCCTCTTTTTGCCAGAGTTAAAGAACTATGCGTACAAAAATCATTGCCACCATCGGTCCTGCGTCCCGCTCCTATGAAGTGCTGTCACAACTTGTCAGCACTGGTGTGAGCATTTTCCGTCTGAACTTTTCACATGGCAATACCGCCATGTTCGAAGAGCTTATTGGCCTCTTGCGCCAAGTTGAGCGTGAACATGCGCGGCCTCTTACAATCTTGCAGGACCTTTCTGGCCCTAAAATCCGCATTGGCGACCTTGAGCAAGGGTCCATCACCATCAGCAAGGGTGACCGCGTCCTGCTCGGCCCAGTATCCTATCAGGGTCAGACCAGCGACGCCCAAGCATATCCCTTCATCCCATTCGACCATCCAGAAGTCCTCGCTGAATGCGAAGTAGGTGACCGCGTCGTCCTGTCCGACGGTGGCTTGCAATTCCGCATCGTTGGCACTGCTTCGCAAAACAGTTTTATCCTCGAAGCCAGCAATAACGGTCTCATCACCTCGCGCAAAGGTCTTGCGCTGCCTGGCAAGTCCATCAAGGTTGCCGCCCTCACAGAAAAGGACCGCAAAGACCTTGTGGACGGGCTCGCCCTTGGCGTCGATGCTGTAGCTCTCTCCTATGTACAAACCCCTGAAGATATTCTCGATGCCAAGGCAATCATCAATGCCTCTGGCCGCAATATTCCTGTCATCGCCAAGCTCGAACGCCAGAACGCTGTGGACCGTCTGCAAGAAATTATTGCCGTGTCCGACATCATCATGGTGGCTCGTGGTGACCTTGGCGTGGAATGCCCGCTCCCAGAACTGCCAGCCATGCAAAAGCGCATCATCCGCGCCTGTAACGTAGCCGCAAAGCCTGTTATTGTCGCAACGCAAATGCTCCTTTCCATGGTCAACAGCCCATCCCCAACCCGCGCTGAAACCACCGACGTGGCCAACGCTGTGCTCGATGGTGCCGACTGCGTTATGCTCTCCGAAGAAACAGCCATGGGCAGTTTCCCCGTTGAAACCGTGCAAGTCATGCGCCAAATCACCCAGCGTGCCGAAGAATGGCACTTTGAAACGCAAAAGCTTCTTGAGCCCGACGATAGCCGCGGTTCCGCAGATTTTCTTGCCTACGCCGCCTGCCTACTCGCCGACAAAAATCGTGCATCAGCCATTGTCTCCCACAGCATGAGCGGTGCCTCAGCACGCCTCATCTCCTCCCGTCGGCCACAACAGCCCATCTACGCCATATCACCCTCAACCCTCGCTCAACGCTGGCTTAACTTCTCATGGGGCGTCTTCCCTGTGGGCGGTGACCCCGACTGCACAAGCCATCTGCAACGCGCCGAATACTTCATCGAAGCTTGCGGCCAAATCCAAGAAGGCGACGATGTCATCATCACCGCAGGTCAGCCCCAAGTCGGTAAGCCACCACGCAGCACCAATTTGGTGAAGGTTTATAGGAAGTAGTTTATTTTTTGGGACAAGCTGGGGGAGGGAGGAAACTTTCTGAAGAAAGTTTCCTCCCTCTTTCAAAGACTTTTATTTGTGGATGGGAGTCCACCCCTTCGTATGGTGCTTTCGGCCACATGAGGGGAGGTAAATTAATGCAATTCAGCGTGGCCGTTATGCATTCTCGTTGACTAAAGTACGTACGGCTCCGTATGATGTTTGGTGTACATTGTAAAAATTATGTGAATTACATAAAAAGCGGTCCTTATCTTGATGATAAGGACCGCTTTATTTTTACATAATACTATTTCTTGAAATGATAGGCTCTCGACAAACGAAACTATAAAGATTAAACGCTCCGTGGGGCAATCTCCTGTAAAGGAGGTAAACCTATGGAGCAATTCCTCATAGAAGTCGTGCGCTCTGTCCTTGTTGACTCGCTTAGCGAAATCATCAGCTTGGCCATTGCTAGCCTCTTTTATGCACTCATCGTTAAAAAGCACAATAAATAAGTCGCTTACATGAGTTTATCCCCACAGGAAATTTTTTTGGCCTTCCTGCAGGGATAACAAACTGTGATGCACTAAATCACAGGGGACTTGCCCCAAGGAACCGTAGCGTTACGAGCACTGCGGTTCCTTCTTTTTTATGATAAGTAGACATGCTAAAAAAAGCAAGTCTAGGCTGTCTATTTTTCCCCGCTAACTACATGAAAAATCAGCATAGCAGCCCTTAAGCTTTCTTCCCTTCCATACGCAACATTTCAAATCTATGATGATTTCTCGACAAACGAAACTATAAAGATTAAACGCTCCGTGGGGCAATCTCCTGTAAAGGAGGTAAACCTATGGAGCAATTCCTCATAGAAGTCGTGCGCTCTGTCCTTGTTGATTCTCTTAGTGAGATTGTCAGCTTGGCCATTGCGAGCCTCTTTTATGCACTTGTTGTAAAAAAGCATAATAAATAAGCCATTTTACACAGGTTTAGCCCCACAGGAAAAAGTTTCAGACTTCCTGCAGGGCTAACAAACTGTGACGAGAAAGATCACAGGGGACTTGCCCCAAGGAGCCGTAGTGTATCGAGCACTGCGGTTCCTTCTTTTTTATGATAAGTAGACATGCTAAAAAAAGCAAGTCTCAGGCTGCCTATTTTTTCCCGCTAAC
>JAWXUA010000185.1:0-4722 GCA_044433065.1 Pseudomonadota bacterium | reverse complement strand
TGGGGGTCTGGGGGAAGGGGAAAAAGCTTTTTTCAAAAAGTTTTTCCTCTTCCCCCAGTTATTAACGAATAATAAAACCTACCAGTTCAACGTAGCCTTGAATGCTACAGCAAGCTGTTCAACAGGCTCAGCCATGATGACGGCGTCGCCGCGCTTCATGGTGAAGGTTGCGTCGTCGGTGGTCTTAGCGATGCAAGCGCATGCTTGGCCAGCGAAGAGAGCTTCGAACGCGGCTGTGTTTTCAGGAGCTACTTCAACGAGCAGACGGCTTGCGGATTCGCTGTACAGGGCTTCAGTGAGGGACATTTCACCATCAAGAACAATGGCGTCAACATCCATGGAAGCACCCATGCGGCCACCAAGGCACATTTCAGCCATGGCTACAGCAAGACCACCGTCGGAGAGGTCGTGACATGCTTTGACGAGACCAGCACCGATGGCTTTATGAAGAGCACGGTAACGGGCCATAGCTGTATCAGCGTCAACGGTTGGCACTGCGGCGCAGGTGATGCCAAGGGTTGTGGCGGCTTCGGAACCGGCCATTTCACGCTTGGTAGCACCGAGCAAGTAGACGGAATTACCGGCTTGCTTGAAGTCGGACGTGGCGGTCTTGTTCACGTCGTCAATGACACCCATGACGGAATAGAGCACCGTTGGTGGGATAGAAATCTTCTGGCCACCACCGGTGTAGTCGTTCTTCATGGAGTCTTTGCCGGAGACGCAAGGCACGCCGTAAGCAAGGCAGAAGTCTTCAAGAGCACGGTTTGCGCGGACGAGCTGAGCGAGCTTGTACTCACCATCTGGCGTCTTTTCGGACTGAACTGGGTCGCACCAGCAGAAGTTGTCAACGCCAGACATGAAATCTGGGTTGCCACCAACGGCGACGGCGTTACGCACAGCTTCGTCGATGGTGTTGGCCACCATCCAGTAGGCGTCAAAATCGCTGAACTTAGGGCAAATGCCGTGGGACAGAACGACGCCAGTCTCGTTGTCGAGAAGAGGACGAACGACCGCTGCGTCAGCAGGACCGTCGCGCTTCACGCCAACCAGAGGCTTGACGACACTGCCGCCCTTAACTTCGTGGTCATATTGGCGAATGATATATTCTTTGCTGCAAATATTCAGCGTGCCGAGCATGGTCTTCAGGAATTCCGCTTGTTTAGCGTCATCCATGTCGATGCGGCCGTCTTCGAATACTGGGCGTTCCCAAACAGCGTTGAGCTTCAGCTGTGGTACACCGTCGTGCAAGAAGTCCATTTCAACGTAGGCAACATGCTTGTCGCCAAACATGACATGGAAGTAGCCGTCGTCGGTGTATTCACCAAGGGAGTTGGCTTCAACGTCCATTTCTTCGGCGAGCTTCAAGAAGGTGTCGAGCTTTTCTTGTGGCACAGCAAGGGTCATGCGCTCTTGGGCTTCAGAAAGAAGGATTTCCCATGGACGGAGGCCGTCGTATTTGAGAGGAGCCTTGGAGAGGTCCAAGCGGCAACCGCCTGTATCTTCTGCCATTTCACCTACGGAAGAGGAAAGGCCACCTGCACCGTTGTCGGTGATGGCGTTGTAGAGACCGAGGTCACGGGCACGCATGATGCAGTCATACATCTTGCGCTGGGTGATGGGGTCACCGATTTGTACTGCGGTGGCAGGGGAGCCTTCGTGCAATTCTTCGGAAGAGAAGGTCGCACCGTGGATGCCGTCCTTACCAATGCGGCCACCAACCATAACAATGGCGTCGCCAGGCATGGCTTTTTTGGAGTGACCTGGTTTGCCAGCAACTTCCTTTGGAATCATGCCAACAGTGCCACAGTAAACCAAAGGCTTACCAAGGTAGCGGTCTTCGAACACCAAGGAACCGTTGACCGTTGGGATACCGGACTTGTTACCACCGTGTTCAACACCTTCGCGCACGCCTTCAAGGACGCGACGAGGATGCAACAAACGTGGTGGCAATTCGCCTTCCCAGTAAGGGGACGCAAAGCAGAACACGTCGGTATTACATACCAAATTCGCGCCCATGCCAGTGCCCATAGGGTCACGGTTAACGCCAACAATACCGGTCAACGCACCGCCGTATGGGTCGAGAGCGGATGGGCTGTTGTGGGTTTCAACCTTGATGCAAATGTCGTGGCTATCGGTGAATGCGATAACGCCAGCATTGTCTTTAAATACGGACTTGCAGAAGTCTTTGTCGCCAAGACGCTCGCGGATGGTCTTGGTGGCGTTTTGGATACAGGTCTTATAAAGGCTGTTAATAACTTCCTTTTTGCCTGTTTCCTTATCTTCGTAGCTGATGAGCGAAGAGAAAATCTTGTGCTTGCAGTGTTCAGACCATGTTTGTGCCATGGCTTCCACTTCAGCATCTGTTGGCTCAAGGGGCAAGCCCTTAGCCGTTCTTGCGGCCTGCACATCTTCGCGAGCATAGTAGCCTCGGATAGTGTGCATTTCGTCAAGGTTCAGGGCCAAGGTATTGGCGCGGCTGAAGGCCATGATTTCGTCATCGGTCATGGTGGACAGCGGAATGACAGCAACTTCATCGCAAGGGGAACCCGTTACTTGAGAAGCCACAGCAGGGAAGCCAGCTTCTGAGGCCCATTCTTGGCGGCTTTTAATGGCGTAACGCTGAATAAGTTCGTTGGCCATCAAGTCCTTAGCGATGTGTTCCACTGTTGCGCGGTCAAGTTCTGCACTCATGTGGTACTGGTTGGCTGTGTAGACCGCAATGGAGCGACGGTCTTCAATGCCCATAACCATGGCCAGCGTATCGCGTGCGGTGCGGCCTTCGTTGTCCGTAACACCTGGGCGGAACGAAACTTCCATAACCCAAGCGGCATCGGACTTCACTGGTTCCAGCGACGCCGTCTGCAAAACTGGGTCAGAAAGAACAGCTTCGCTCACAACGCGCTCAATTTGCGCTTCGTCAAGGCCATCGATGGTAAAAACCTTAACAAGGCTCACGTCGCCAGCATCAATACCAAGGGATTCCTTGATCTTGTGCGTAACCTTGCGGCCCACAGTGTCCGTTACACTAGGTCGTAACGCAACTTCAATACGCCTTAGCATGATATGTCTCCTAACGTTGGGGATATTTATATTTTATTTTTTAAGACTAGGGGGCTTTGCCCCTAGGACCCCCACCAAAGGCTTAGGCCTTTGGAAACCTTTCGCGCGTAAAGAACTCCTTCGGAGCCTTTACGCGATAGGCTTGTTCAAATTTTGAAATATGTTCTAAACGCTTTTTAAACGTTACGCATCTGCACGTAAAGCAAAAGTTCTCCAAGGATGGTGCGCTCTGGCTTGTCGGGGAGAGAGGCAAGCGCAAGGCGTGCTCGCTCGAGGTGCTCTCCAGCCATGGCGCGTGTTGCGTCCACAAAGCCAAAGTCGCGCATATCCTGAGATATAAGGGCGATTTGCTCTTCTGTGAAGGTCCCTTGCGTGAAAGATGCATCGAAATCGGCAAGAGACCCGTAAGAGCTCATGGCAAAACCGAAGTGTTCAGCAGCAGATTTGTGTTCCAAAAGATCACGGTACATGGTGATAGGCGGTGTCAACTTGCCTTCGCGAAGGTCGCCGCCAATGGGCTTACCTGTCTTGGTGCGTTCAGCAAAATCAAGGGCATCATCCACAATCTGGAATGCAAGGCCAAGCTCAAGGCCAAAGGTGGCTGCGGCTTCTTGCTGTTCTTTTGTAGCACCTGCGAAAAGAGCGCCCATTTCACAGGACGCTTGGAGCATCCACGCTGTCTTGCCTTTGATGATATCAAGGTAGGTGTCGTAGTCATGGCTTACACTGCGCATGTGGGCGATTTCTGCAATCTCACCAGACGCGGTCTGCAAAATGGCATCAGCAATGGCGTTGCTCAGAGCTGGCGTAGCGTAGCGCGCTGCAACTTTGATGGCCAAAGCCATGAGTGCATCGCCGGCAAGAATGGTATTGGCTTCTCCAAAGAGTTTGTGGGCCGTGGGCTTACCGCGCCGTAAATCGGAAATATCGAGGATATCGTCATGCAAGAGCGTTGCGGAGTGCAAGAGCTCAAGGGAGCAGGCTAAAGGATAGACGGATTTTGTGGAAAGAAGTTCTACACTTTCTTCACAGCTATCCGGCCCTTCTTCATGTCCTAGCAAGCGCGCCAAAAGGATGACCAAAATAGGGCGTAAACGTTTACCGCCAGCACTCAAGATATGGGCAACTACTGGGTGCACCATAGGATGGAGTGCGGCTGTTTCTGCCTCTAAGGTAGCTTTGATACGCGGCTGTTCAGCGGCGATGATGGCGAGAAGCTGTTGCATGATGGGTCTTTTGGTTTGAGGGTTCATGAGGAGCTAGGCGAGTTCGGCTAGGCAAAAAAGGTAGAGGATATCCTTCGACTATAAGTCCAAGATGGATTGCCACGTCGTTCCGCAGAGAGCGTGTCCGTTGACTTCTAATCACGGGCGTCACTCCTCGCAATGACAGACCTTAGCGTGATAACCTTATCTCTGCCTCTGCATTTGCCTGAGCAAAAAGGTATGATCAAGGTACACTCTGCCGCCTCTGCAACTGTCATTGCGAGGAGCGACGCCCGTGATTTGTGTTCGGAGGCTGAAGTTTCTGCGGAGTGACGTGGCAATCCATCTTCGAACTACATCCATCGACATAAATCATTCCCCCATGCGCCGCGATTGGCCATTCAACGACCTAGCCTACCTACGCAAATAAAAAGTTTGGAAGGAAGGGGGAGGGGGT
>JAWXUA010000184.1:0-4738 GCA_044433065.1 Pseudomonadota bacterium | reverse complement strand
AGGCAAAAATTTCTTTGTCCCACAATTTTATTTCATCCTCATAGGCTGTGAGGGCCTCCCGTTCATAGCGGCGTATTCCTGCACTGATGATGGCATCGACGCTACTTTTACGGTCGCCACTTTCTACTACTGTTAGAAAATACAATGACAACGGAATGTTACGACTTTCAACGACAATATCCGCTACACCCTGTGCACACAGCGATAGCGTTGCAAGTGTTGCGTTGGCAACGGTAACATCTGATGCGGCCACATGGCTTGCCACCAACGAGATGAGTTCTGCATGGCACCCTAGCGCGGACACAGGATAAGGGGCAGGCTCACTAACCTGAGGTAGTGGACGTGGAGCAGGAATAGAAATGTCACGAGGACAACTTTTAACCTGCTCAATAATTGCTTTAACGGCATCAAGGTCTTGATCGACATGTATGTCGTTAAAATCACAACTTTTTCCATCACTACTTGGAGGCATAGCTAAAAGCCCTCCGCATGCCTGCACAGCCTCCTGTGCGGCCTTGTGGCCAACGTTCGTGGAGGTTTTAGTATCATTATCCGCACAAATTATTATCTGATGGTCTGGATACTGTGCACGCAACATTCTCGCTACGTTGACCAAGTTTTTGGCACTCAACGCGGCGTAGCAAGCATAACCCGTAGCAAGATGGATACTCCCTGCTGTCGCGTAGCCTTCAGTCACGCACAGCACACGTTCTCCATCTGGCGAGTCCGCAGGAATACGAAAAAATCCCCCGACTATTTTTCCGCCAGCAAGGAATTTTTTTGAGCCATCAGGTGCGATGAACTGGAGTGACTGAATATGTTGTGCATAATCTATGGCTTCAGACGCTTTGACTGTTGGCGTACTTGAGGACAGTACTGGTATGATGAGACTCCCCGTCGTGGTCACGCGGGCGCCAGAGTGAACGATTTTTTTACGCTTAAGGTACGGATGCTCATCGCTTGCCGCTTGGGACTGCTCCCAAATCGACTTAGCTCGTTCCATGGCCGCCCGATGTCTCGCAGCCTGCTCCGCTTCACGAGCTTGACGGACTTGAGCCATATGCTGAGCATTAGCCTGACCTTGCATACCCTGCCCATGAGCTGAGTGCGTACCACTGTCACCTGTGCACCAGTTTATCCACCATAATGAGTATGGAGGGTCCGTGTGGATAATATATGCCCCATCACGCCCTGTCTTTTTTCCTGCTACGTGACAACGTTGTAAGGTGCCATCCGCGATCAAATCTTCTGGAGCGAGACCTACATCAAGCAATACAGTTCTACACTCCTCTACAAATTTAGCTAACATGGCACACCTTCACTAACTGTAGGTAAAACTTCATCTTGTTGACGAGCATCTTTAAAGGGACTATTCTTTTTATTGTATTCATTATTCCTTACCTTAGTAGGGATTAGTTTAAGGCCTTGGTGTTGCAGCACCGAGGCCCATTTTTTTAGTGAGCACGATGCTCATGTGCGTCGATGAACGCCTGTAGCTCCACAATTTTCCACACGACACACCGCGATGAGAATCGCCTCCCAGCAGGGATTTTTCCTTCACGCACCCACCGTCGAAATGTACTGCAACCAATGCCCAATAAAAGGGCAGCGTCTTTCGCACGAACCGTACCAATTGCCAATTCTTCTTTACTCATAAGAGCTCCTGACTAATGTTGAGATGACCTGAACATACAGCCTCGTGCAAAAAAATGTCAATAATTTCAGTTACAAAGAAAGTTAACGACGTACAACGATTGCTTCTGAGTTACAACAAAACTACTATTCCTTTTTGGTGATACGTTCATAACGGTGCGTCATAACAGTACATTTTAAAAAATAGTGTTTTTATATATTTTTAAAAATAATTTTGCCCATAAACAACTTTATCCGCTCGCACGCAATTATAGGCCTATTTTGTTGTAATTCGCGGTACGGAAAAGCCCTCGCTGAATTACATCAAAAATGATTTTTTTTAATAATTACTGCATGATAGAACCAAAAAATAACAAGCAAAACCATACCTATCTACTTAGGCCGATTTAGACCAAGCTTGAAGAACTACAAAATCATTTTGCAGGCTAGCTCCCTGCCCTACCCGTCCTACTTGTCCTACTCTGAATTAGAATAGCCTTTCTATTCCCATTTTTTTTACAGCGTCATGCCTAGATTAGTATGCTTACGTGTGGCCATAAGTGCTCATGTAGTCTCATGTTTACTCAGTGCTTTTTTACAAAATTACGGTATATTTTTTACTCATAGTATGGTATACTTATAGAGTAAAAACCTAAATATAGCAGACTGTTGTACTGTTATATAATACCGTAAAATTCTAAGGAGTATGCTATGGGAAAACTCAACGATACCGCGTTGCGCCGTATTAAGCCCACAGGCAAAATTCAAAAAATGACTGACGGCCAAGGCCTCTATCTTTATGTCTCAGCCAAGGGATGTAAGACATGGCGGTATGATTATGCTGTTGTCGACAAGCGAAAAACCTTAACTATAGGACAGTATCCAGAAATCACCTTAGCCCGAGCGCGAGAATTACATCGTGAAGCCCGTCGCCAAGTAAGTGAAGGCGAGGATCCTTGTGCGCAAAAGCAAGCAGTGCGCAAGGCGACGGTGGCAGAAGTGGCAAATGCCTTTGAAAATGTTGCGCTTGACTGGTTTGAAAATAAACAAGCAACGTGGAGCCCTGCACATATTAAGCGTATCAAGCTCCATTTACGGAATGACCTTGTTCCAAGTCTTGGGGCCATGGGGATTAACGATATTAAAGCACCTGAATTACTTAACGTTATTCGTAAGATTGAAGCTCGTGGAGCCAATGATACCGCACATCGTGTGCTCAATATTGCAAGCTTAATTTTCCGCTACGCAGTTGCTACGGGTAGTGCTGAAAGGAATCCAGCGGCGGATCTTCGCGGAGCACTTGAGCCTGTACGCTCTAAAAACTTTGCTACTATTGTGGACCGTAAAGAAATTGCTCAGTTATTAAACTCTATTAATAACTACACTGGGCATCATATTGTCAAAAAGGCTTTGCAAATTGCACCATATGTATTTGTGCGTCCTAGTGAACTACGGTGTGCCACATGGAATGAATTTGATATTCACGGAGCGCGTGAGTGGCGTATCCCTGCTGAACGCATGAAAATGAGGCAAGCCCATATCGTGCCTTTGTCAAATCAAGTTATTGAATTATTAGAAGAACTTTATGAGTACTCTACCTCTAACTATCTTTTTCCAAGTATGCGCACGAATACTGCCCCTATAAGCGACATGACGCTCCTTAATGCATTACGCCGCATGGGATATGGCAAAGAGCAAATGACAGTACATGGCTTTAGAGGTATGGCATCTACATTACTTAATGAACAAGGGTACAATAGGGACTGGATTGAGCGGCAATTAGCACATAGTGAGCGTAATAATGTACGTGCTGCTTATAATCATGCAGAATACCTTCAAGAGCGACGACGCATGATGCAAGAATGGGCAAACTTTTTAGATACCTTACGTTAAAGGTATTCATACACTAGCACCAATAATAGAATTAATATCCATACTGTAAAAAATATTACAGTATGGATATACTATTTTTATATAAAAAGATTGCTTTTTATGTGAAAAAATATTGATATTGCGTTATTTTTTTACTACTTAGTATAAAATTAAGAATATGAGGAAATGTTTTATGTTTTTGGATGCAATTAATATTTTTGACAAAAAATTTTACGCAAAATACAAAGAAAGAGATTTTGTACTTGGTCTATTGACTGTATTTATTATATTACACCTTGCAAATACGGACCCCAAATTTGCAACACAACTCTTTCTCATGCTTACTGGAGGACTGGCCTTCTGTATACTATCTGCATTTATTATGGTGATAGTTTTTATCTACAAAAAAGTTTTCATTGTTATTTCACGCTTACATTATATGAACTTGCGTGTTATTGAATGTAAAAAATCATGTATTGTCCAGACTGAAGTATTAAGTATTGTTGAACCAGAAGTTCTGACTTGCATCAAGGCTGACCCTGTGAATACTGTTGAGGGAGTGGCTGTTAGTATTGTCGAATCTGAAACTTTGAATCAGTATGTAACTGCCAGTGAAGTAGAAAATCTTCCTTTTATACAGCCTGACAGTTCAATAAGCGAGCATGTGGAAGAAATCCCTTTTGTATCACTTGATGAAACGCGCAAGGCAATACGAGTAGAGGCCTATCTTGAGGTTGAACATGCTGCTGGATATTTAGGCCTGTCTATTAAAGATTTTAATCAACTGGCAAAAATAAAATGTAAAGTATGTGGCAAAGAAAAGATTTATAAAATCAATAATTTAAATTGCTTTATACAGGAAATGTCCGCGTACGCTTGGACTAAAAATCTGAATCGAACCAACCAAGAAAAGATTATCAGCGAGCATGGCCTGCTTAGCACTAAAAAAGTTGCGTCTTTTCTGAACAAAAGCGAAAAAACGCTTAGCAACTGGCGCGACAGTCGGGAAAACAGTTGTAGTGAGCCATATGGTCCTGATTTTATTAAAGTAAACACTTCAGTTTTCTATTACATACACGCTTTGCTGGCGTGGTGCGACTCTCCAATTACTAACATCTGATTGTCCACGAAAAAGTGAGCCACACGCTCATGAATTTTTGAGCCACTAACGCTCACGAAAAAGTGAGCCACCTTAATTTTGTTTTTTTGAGGTTTTGAGGCGATACGACTCCCC
>JAWXUA010000183.1:0-4773 GCA_044433065.1 Pseudomonadota bacterium | reverse complement strand
GGAAGGAAACTTTTCCAAAAGTTTTCTTCCCCCTCCCCCAGCAAAAGGAAAAAAATGCTAGAAAAAGAAATTGCCATCTTCGGTCAAAGAATGGGGATTGAGGGGCTTGTGTTGCCGCCTGATGCGCCTATTGTATTTCAGGTGGACGGCATGGGCACATTGCATATTGAGCTGACACCAGAGCAATATGGTGAAGATGCGTATCAAAATGCATTGTTGATTTACCTTGCGCGACCTGTACCAAGCTATGATACAGGAACAGCGCGGCGCGTTCTGGAATTGTCACATTTTCAGCATGCCCATCCTTTTCCCTTGCAAGGTGCAGTGCATGGAGATTATGCTGTCTTATTGACACGCCTTGCCATCAATGATGTTACCAGTGCCACCATGGAAAATGCCATCCATTTTCTGGCCAAACATATGGCCCATGCAAGCGGAGAAAACTCATGAGTAGCATCAATATTCTAAGTAGCTCTTTGGGCATCCAGACGGTCATGGACTCCATGCCTTCGCAAGAAGGTTTGTCGCAGGGCATGATGCAGGCTCGCCCTTTGGCCACTACGGTTATCCGTGAGGCTGGACTTGAAGAGGTCTACAACCCTGCTACAGCTGAAAGCCTCATGCAAAAAGCCCTCTGCCCTGATGTTGGCGATGGCGAAATGTTGCAACCTGAAGTCTTTCGTGCCAATCTCAAAGCGAGCATGGAAGACCTGAGCTTGAGCCGTGACCCTGCTGTGCGCGACTTTGTGAAGCAAGACTTGGGACCTCTTTTGGAAAACAATGAGCTTTTACAAGCGTATACAGGTCTGATGGTGGGTGGTTAGTATGGCTGATGCTGTGCCGGAGACATTGTTGAGCAGTGCTGAAGCTAGTGGCGCACTGGGTCAGGCTGAACAAGGGCAGGCCAGCCCAAGTTCTAATCCAAGCCCCAATCCAAGCCCCAGCCCAAATCCCAGTTCAAATCCCAGACGCAGAACCATTCCCTTAACCGAGAACTGCCGCGCTACCTTGCGTGTCCTTGGCTATCTGTATTTGCGCATGGGACGTATAGACAGTGCACGCCGCACCTTTGCCACCCTTGCTGCGGCTTTGCCTGCTGATGCTACAGCCCGCGAACGCAGCTGGGTAGAACGCAACCTCGCCGCCACAGCTTTAGAAGAAAATGATAGTAATGCCGCGCTCAACCATCTCAATAATGCCATGCGCGGCATCACCTTGAATACTAGCGATGCCGCCCTGTACCTCATGAAAGCTCGTGCCCTATGGCAACAAGGGCGACATAGCGAAGCGCGACAAGCTCTCAATACCTATATGCACCTTGCCGGAGCTCAAGCATGACACTTTTAGAACGCGCCAATAATGCGGCCGCTTTCGTGGCACGCAATAACGATATCACGCTGGTATTCTTGCTGATTACCGTTATTGCACTCATGATTGTGCCTCTGCCAACACCAGTGGTTGACACACTCATCGGTGTGAATATGGCGCTGTCTTTTCTCATGCTCATGATGTCCATGTACGTGAAAACCGTACTGGACTTTTCTATTTTTCCAACCATGCTTTTGTTCACAACGCTGTTCCGCGTTGGCCTGAATATCACCACCACACGACTCATTCTACTGCAAGCTGACGCTGGCGAAATCATCTTTATTTTCGGTGAGTTCGCGCTCGGTGGTAACTTCATTGTTGGTGCTGTTGTCTTCCTTATCATCACCATTGTGCAATTCCTTGTTATTGCAAAAGGTGCTGAGCGTGTGGCCGAAGTTGGTGCGCGTTTCACCCTTGACGCTATGCCAGGTAAGCAGATGTCCATTGACGCAGACATGCGTGCTGGCGTCATTGATATGGATGAAGCACAGCTTCGCCGTAGCCGCGTAAGCCAAGAAAGCCAGATGTATGGTGCCATGGACGGCGCCATGAAATTTGTTAAAGGTGATAGTATCGCCGGCATGATTATCGCCGTGGTCAATATCGTGGGCGGTACGCTCATCGGTGTGAGCCAAAACGGCATGACAGCCAGCGAAGCCTTGCAAGTATACGGCATCCTTACCATTGGTGACGGTCTTGTATCGCAAATTCCGTCGCTGCTCATTTCCATTTCTGCTGGTATTCTCATTACCCGAACTGGCGATGCTGAAGGCAACGTTGGTGCGCAAGTTGGTAAACAAATTTTCGCGCAGAATAAGGCCCTCTTCATGGCTGGTTGCCTTGTAGCCTTATTTGGCCTTATTCCAGGTTTTCCAAAGCCACAATTGTTCAGTATTGCCGGTATTTTGTGTGGTCTTGGCTATGTTTTACGTCGCGGTGCTGAAAAGATGGAAAAAGGCGACGATAGCGTAGACATGTCCAAGACGTTGATGCCTGCGGTCTCATCATCCAAAAAGCCTAAGAAGTCGGGGCCTCAAGATGATTTTGCCCCAACAGTGCCTATTATTCTGGATATTTCCCCAAATCTTGGGCATTCGCTGGACTACGATACCCTTAACGAAGAATTGCAGACCTTGCGCCATGCCCTCTACTATGAGCTTGGCGTGCCCTTCCCAGGCATCAATATTCGTCCCAACGAAGGCATGCAGGGCCTCTCCTATACCCTCAATGTCAACGAAATCCCCATGTCGCAGGGCAAGCTTGAGCCGAACATGTTGCTTGCGCGCGAAAGCATGGACAACCTGAACATGCTTGGCATCAAAGCTGTCATGGGCGATCGTTTCTTACCTGATGTTGAGCCTATCTGGGTTCCAGCCTCGCAAAAAGCCACCTTGGATAAAGCTGGCATCGGGGCCATGGACCACTCCCGTATTCTGGCCTACCACTTGTCCCTCGTGCTCGCGCGGCATGCTGCGTCCTTCCTTGGCATGCAAGAAACAAAATACCTGCTTGACCGCATGGAAGAGCGCGCCCCAGACCTTGTTCGCGAAGCAACACGACTTCTGCCAGTTCAACGTATTGCTGAAATATTTCAAAGACTTATACAAGAGCAAATATCTATTCGTGACCTGCGCACCATCCTTGAAGCCATCATCGAATGGAGTCCCAAGGAAAAAGACCCTGTCATGCTCACGGAATATGTGCGCAGCAGCCTCAAACGCCAAATCAGCTATATGTACTCGCGCGGCCAGAATATGTTGCCAGCCATCTTGCTTGACCCTAACGTCGAGGAAACCATCCGTAAGGCCATCCGCCAAACGTCAGCTGGTGCCTTCCTTGCTCTTGAGCCAAGTATAACGGAAAAATTCCTGAAAAATCTTGGTGTTGCAGCTGGCAAGTACAAGAACAAAAGCCAGCGACCCGTGCTCATCGCATCCATGGACATCAGGCGTTATGTGCGCCGTCTCATCGAAGCTGAGCACTATACCCTTGGCGTCATTTCGTACCAAGAGCTTACGCCTGAGATTTCTGTGCAACCTGTTAGCCGCGTGCGCTTGTAGGAGACTTTATGGAATCCTTAGCCATGTCCTATGCAGTGAAATCACTGTACCTCATTTTAATGTTGTCCCTGCCGCCCATTATTGTGGCGTCTGTGGTCGGTATTTTGCTCAGTCTCATTCAGGCCATCACCCAGCTGCAAGAGCAAACCCTCACCTTTGGCGTCAAACTCATTGCAGTTATCTCGACTCTCTTTCTCATGGGTGGCTGGATTGCTGGCGAAATTTTGCGTTATGGCGATGAAATTTTCTCACGCTTCTACCTCTTGCAATAGGCTGGCATATGGCCGCTCCCATAGTAACGGACCCATCTATACATGAGATATTCCTAGACTTAGGCGTCTATACCCACCTGCTCGCCATCCTCCTCGGCATGCCGCGGCTCTTCATTGTGGCCCAAACAGCACCTTTCTTCTCGTCCGCCATCATCACAGGACAAATCCGCGCGGCCATTGTCTTCTCCCTCTACATGCCCCTACACTTCATGATCGTGGACGAGCTAGCCCTCGCCATGAATGGTGAGCTCATCCAAGACGCCATTTTTTTCAGTGCCCTCATGTTCAAAGAGGTCATGCTTGGTCTGCTCATCGCCTACATCTCTTCCATGCCCTTTTACGCCATGATGAGTGCCGGTTTCTTGGTGGACAACCAACGTGGTGCCTCCATGGCCAGCACCACGGACCCCGCATCAAACCAGCAAACCACGCCCCTCGGTGCCTTTCTCCTGCAAACCATGCTCTATGTCTTCTATACCGCTGGCGGCTTTCTATCCTACATTGTGGTCCTGTACGGCACCTACGAGCTCTGGCCCATTGCAGAACTCGTACCCATGAACTGGCCCATGGATGTGGCCTTCTTCTACGCCAAACAAATGGGCTGGCTCGTGCTCTATATGCTCCTCCTAGCAGGACCCATTGTGGTCACCTGCCTCATGGCCGATATGTCACTCGGGCTCGTAAACCGCTTTGCCTCACAGCTCAACGTCTACGTCCTCGCTATGCCAGTTAAAAGCGGTCTCGCAGCCTTCCTGCTCGTGGGATACTACGCAGCTCTCATCCAAAAAATTCCGCAACTCCTCGAGCATATCCCTATGTCTCTGTTGCAACTCGATAGATTATTGCCTTAGTTTTTTGCTAGCTGGGGGAGGCAAAGTATAAAGCTCAGCGTGGCCATTACAAGTTTTCGTTGAAAAAAGCTCGTATGGCTCCGTATCCCATTCGAGGAAATTAAAAAAAAAGGCATATCACACAAAATAACACCTCTCACGTGTGGCCACTATCCTACATCCAACGGACCTCATTTCCTCCACAAATAAAAAGTTTTTGGGGAAGGGGATGGGGGTCTGGGG
>JAWXUA010000182.1:0-4775 GCA_044433065.1 Pseudomonadota bacterium | reverse complement strand
GGGGAAACTTTCTTCAGAAAGTTTCCCCTTCCCCCCACATAAAAAACTACATCACATTACCAGCGTCGAGCTGATCAATTTGCTCAGCGACAGCTTTTTCAAGCTCTTCTGGAAGTCCCATGATATCGACGTTGAGGAAACCGCGCACGATGGTGGAGGTTGCCTCGTCTTCATCGAGACCGCGGGCCATGAGGTATTCAATTTCCTCTTGGGCAATTTTGCCTACTGCGGCTTCGTGGGAGAGCTCAGCACCATCGACGGAGGCTTCAAGCTCTGGGATAGCGTGGATGCGCCCACCGCCGAGGATGAGGCCCTTGCACTCAAGGTGACCGCGTGCGGAAGGTGAGTGACCAGCGATGAGACCACGGTTGACGATGGTGCCACCGGTGGTCATGGTGCGTGAAATGATTTCGCCACGGGTGTTGGGCGCGTCGAGGATGACGGCGTTACCTGTATCGATATAGGAGCCTGTTGGGGCTACAATGACGGAGTTGTAACGCGCAACGGAACCGCTACCACTGAGGGTGAGGCGAGGGTACATTTGCAAGTCAGCAACGGGCTTGAGCAGGACGTAGTTGCTGAGGAAGACAGCATCTTCGTCGAGCTGGCCACCTGTGCGAGGACGGATGGCAGCCTCTTCACCCCAGTTGTGGATCATGGTGAAGGTGAGCTTACCACCTTTGTGCACGTGGAATTCGGAGATGCCGAGGTGGGCAATTTCCTTGGTTCCGTGAGCGGAAGCACAACCAGTGATGATGTGCATTTCAGCACCTTCTTCAACGACAACAACGTTGTGGACATTTTGGCCCACGCCATCGCCTTTGATGAAGAGACAGGACTGGACTGGAGCTTCAATCTTCATGCCCTTGCGAGCACGGATGAAGTAACCACCATGCAGATGTTCTTTAGCTGCACGGGTATATTCGTCCTTGTCTGGGTCGACTTGCTTCCAAAAATATTCGGGCAGACCATTGTACGTGGTGAGAGCCTGCTTAATATCCATGATTTCAAGGCCTTCTTGGCGGCTTTGGCAGTGAACGCCAGAATGGTTCATTTGCAAGAAGGAACCTGCAACGTCCTTTTGGTTCACGTCGATACCAGCGTAGAGAAGACGCTCTTTATCTTGTGGGCTGAGGCGTGAGAGGTCGTCGATTTGGGTATTTTCTGCGCCACTGAATTGGTAGCGCGAGAGGTCAAGCTGTCTGTAGTTACTCATGACTAGGCCTCCTTGCCATTGGCGACTGTACGCAAATCAGTGATACCAAAAGCGTCAGTTTCGCCAGCATTGGTGCATTCGGAATCGAGGCAACGCAGACATTCTTGGTAGCCATGCTTGCTAATGTGGTCGAGAATGTCGCGTGGGTGCGCTTCACAGCAAAGCTTGCCATGGTACATGACTTGGCCACGGTCTGCGTTGACATATTCAAGAATGTGGCCAGTGTGGGTAATGATGAGGCCAGCGGTTTTACGAGCGGCTTTGCGCTGCTTGATGGTGGCATCAACAGGGACATCCATGCCGTCGAGAAGCTGGCGAGCTGTCTTACCAACAAGAGCCATATTCTCAAGGTCAACGCCAGATTCTGGTTCGTCGAAGAGGACGAGGTCTGGGCGTTGGGCCATGAGCTGGAGGAGCTCGGAACGCTTGATTTCACCGCCAGAGAAGCCAGCGTTGACGTCACGTTCAAGGAAGTGGTCAAAGTTCACACGTCGAGCGAGCGTGTCGACGTCCACTTCATAGTCACGGGCGCACATATTGACGAGGTGGCGCGTTTTAAGGCCGTGGATGGTTGGTGGACGTTGGAACGACATACCAACACCAAGGCGCGCACGTTCGTACATAGGCGCATAGGTGATATCAACACCCTTAAAAAGGATTTGACCTTGGGTAACTTTGTAGTTGCCAAAGCCCATAATGGCCATGAGCAAGGTGGTCTTGCCCGATCCATTGGGACCAAAAAGGATAAATGTCTCGCCGGCGTTGATGGTCAGGTCGATGCCTTTCAGCACTTCTACATCGCCAACGGTAACATGAAGATCTTTAATTTCCAGCATCATAAACCCCTTGCGGCTCTTGCTGTTTTTTTTAAGCGATAGTGTTTATAGAGAAGTATAATCTCGTATGGACGGGGTAACTTATGCGCCATTGGGCATGGAAGTCAATAGAAACAACTTGGCCATACGTTCTTTTACTTTCGCCTCGTGGGCGTCGTGCAGGGATTTCATCTTGCAGAGAAAGCTATCCACCTCGGAAGACAGAGCTTCCGAGGATGCACTATTATCAATAATAACATCGCAGGCAGCCATTTTGTCTGCATCTGGCCATTGCCAAGAATCCATGGCGGCTGTGGTTTCTGGTGACCAGTGGCGGTTCATAGCAAGGCGGCTGTGGCGTTCGTTCTGTTCACAGGCCACACCAACGAGCAGATGGCATAGTGTTTTGGGTTTGGCTTGGTTTGTGCTTGGCTTTGGCGAGGCCTGTTTTGCCTGTTTTACTTGTTTTGACTGCTTTGATTGGCCGCCAATTTCAAGGAACAGCGGCACCTCAGCCACAGCAAGTTGCGCGCCAATATGTTCATGCTCAGCAAAGAAACGCTTCATGTGATGGATTACAAGAGGATGGATGGCCGCCTCAACTTCGCGCCGCACACGGGGCTCTTCTTGCATGGCGGCAAAAAGGGCTCGGCGGTCCACTTCGTTCGTCTCTTCATCAATAAAGCGATGACCAAAACGTGTACGCAAGGCATGCCAACCATCGGCGTTGGGCTGGTAGAGCTCAGCGACAACAGTGTCCGCGCTCCATGTGGGGATGCCGCGTTGGCCAAGTTCACGCAAAACTGTGGACTTGCCACAGCCAGCCGAACCTGTGAGCACAAGGCGCAACATGGTACGCGAGCGGTGCACAAGCAAATCCAGAAAATCTTGTGGCGGTGGGCAATGAAATTCCATGACCTCGTCCGTCACTGGATGCGTGAAGGAAATATGCCATGCATGGAGCATTTGGCGTAAGGCAAGGCCACGCTTTGCCATGTCATCTGGCGTTGCAGGACCATACACCGCATCACCCCAAAGCGGATGGCCAAGGTGTGCCATGTGTACGCGGATTTGGTGGGTGCGGCCCGTATAAATGCGTACGGCTACAAGGCTCAACGCGCCTGTTGGGTCTGTGTGCAGTACGCGCCATGAAGAACGGGCTTCCTTGCCATTCTTCACCACAGCCATTTTGACCTTGACCGAAGGATGGCGGCCTATGGGCTCGTTAATTTCACCGCACGCATCTGGTACACCGTGCACGATGGCCAAATATTCCTTGTGTACAGTGCGGTCCGCAAAGTTTTCAGACAGGGTAAGCCGTGCTGATTCCGATAAGGCCACAAGCAATAAACCGCTGGTATCTTTGTCAATGCGATGCACGATACCAGGCCTAAAACCTTCTTGAGCCTGCAATTCTTCAAAATGGTGCACAAGGCGATGGACAAGCGTTCCTTCTGGGCAGCTTGGGCATGGGTGCACCGTTAAATCAGAAGGCTTATTCACCACAGCAATATGCGCATCGCGGTACACAATATCCACGTCGGCGTCCTCAGGCGTTACGCACGACACCGCCGCAGGAATGCTCAAGGTCACCGTCTGGCCCACACTCAGTTTAGTGCTTGGTGAGGTGCACGCGCGGTCATTCACCATGCAATCGCCTTCACGTATGGCGCGTTTTATGCGCTCGCGTGAAAGGTCGCTGTCACGCAAAAGTCCACCAAGGAAGCGGTCAAGGCGTTCATTCCGGCTTTCTGGTGGGACCGTAGCAGTAAAAAGCCGTGCTTCGTTATATGTGTCTTCCTGTGAAAGAGACTCAGTGCTTTGGGATGGTGCTATATTTTCAGAAGACATATACGCTCACTTATGGTGCAATACGCAAAGGTTGTGGTGTTTTTGCATTCTTGTCTAGGCGACTTTGCATATTTAGCAATATTGTTAGGTAGCCTCGTTGACACTTTTAGGCGTGTCGCTTACGTTTTGTAGTTGTACGCAGTAGATAAACGTTTCATCCAATACATATACCTTTTTCACTCAAGGAGGCTTCCATGGCTACCTACGTTGTCAATCATCCCCTCGTCAAACATAAATTGGGCCGTCTACGTCAACGCGACATCTCTGTTAGCGAATTTCGCGCTATCGCTAACGAACTGTGCCGTCTTTTGACCTACGAAGCAACCAAAGGTCTTGCCATAGAAAAAGTTACCATTGATGGCTGGGCTGGTCCCGTTGAAGTGGATCAAATCCAAGGTAAAAAAGTTACCGCTGTGCCTATCCTCCGCGCAGGTCTTGGCATGCTCGACGGTTTTCTCGACATGATGCCTGGTGCTAAAGTGAGCGTCGTTGGCATGTTCCGCAACGAAGAAACCCTTGAGCCAGAAACCTACTACTGCAAGCTTGCTGGCAAGATCGAAGAGCGTACCGCTATGATTCTTGACCCTATGCTCGCTACTGGTGGTAGCCTCGACGCCACCATTGACTTGCTCAAAAATGCAGGTTGTAAGAAGATTTGCGGCCTCTTCCTCGTAGCAGCACCAGAAGGTGTCGCTCGTATCGAAGCTAAGCACCCTGACGTGGATATCTACGTCGCAGCCCTCGATGACCACCTCAACGAAAAAGGCTACATCATCCCAGGTCTCGGCGACGCCGGCGACAAAATTTTCGGTACGAAGTAGGTCAGTTGAGGATTTTTGATTGACTGGGGGAAGGGGAAAAACTTTTTGAAAAAAGCTTTTTCCCCTTCCCCC
>JAWXUA010000181.1:0-4803 GCA_044433065.1 Pseudomonadota bacterium | reverse complement strand
ATTGTCGAGGAAGGACTTGGTTACGCCTTCAGGCTGACCAGCGGTGTATACGAAGAGGCCGCGGGTAAGTGGGAAGGTGCCGTCATTAGCAGTGTTTGCATTACCAACGATACCGTTAACCAAGAGGCCCTTAACGCTGTTGTCAACGTAGCCGATGCCGTCGTATGCAATGGCCTTGGAGTTCTTAGCAACGGTTTGCAAAACTGCACCGGAAGAAGCTTGAAGAAGAGCAGCTGGGGTTACACGGGTCTTGCCCATAACAAAGTGCTGCCAAGATTCGTAGGTACCAGAAGAGGTGTCACGGGAGATAACAACGATTTCTTCGTCCTTACCGCCAAGTTCCTTCCAGTTGGTAACTTGACCTTCAAAGATAGCGCGGAGTTGGTCGATGGTGAGGTCGTTGATTGGGTTAGCTTTGCTTACGATAGGGAGGATTGCGTCAAGAGCAACAACGTGGGTGATGGTTTCATGACCCTTAGCTTTGATAGCTTCAACTTCCTTATCCTTAATAGAACGGGAAGCCATGCAGATGTCGAGGCTGCCGTCGATGAGAGCCTTGATACCGTTGCTGGAACCGCCGCCAGAAATTTCGATTTCAACGCCTGGGTTTTGAGCCATGAAAACTTCAGCTGCCTTTTGCATGATAGGCAAAACAGTGGTGGAACCCTTAACGATGATTTTTTCAGCTGCAACAGCGTTAGCAGCAAGGCCGAGTACCATGATAGCAGTGAGAGCAACATTCTTGATAGTCATGTGAATTCTCCAAAAAAATATATGTTTTTTTAAAAGCCATGCTTAACGGCATCGGAGGGGTTTCAAAATATGTATCGAACACGCCTCGTGCTCGGCCCCTCAACGTCGCGCAAGGGGAATATAGGGACGGAGTGTTACAGAATTGTTGCGGTGTGCGCACGTGTTTGTGACGGTGGATTTTTTCTGGGGGAGGGAGGAAATGGCAAAAAAATGCCGTCCTATGTAAGAACATAGAACGGCATCATTATTATGTTATGTACTATATTCCCTAAATCCTCAACATACCTTGCATAGGAGTTGTAAGGGTGCTGTCGGAAATCATAGTTGCTTCTTCGTGAGGAAGGGCAATCCATTCTTTCCAGTAGCGCATGCTGTTGACGAAGTGCTCGAGGGCTTTTTCAAAATCTGGGTATTCCATGGGCATGGTGAGTTGGCGGTGCATCATGAAGCCTTCATCGCTGAGGCTGATGGTGGCGCCACCGGATTGTGCACCAAGGTAGTTAGCACGGAGGAGGCGATCGAGGACAGCTTTGTCGTCGATGAAATTACCTAGGTTTGCGATGATGAAGAGGGAGTCTCCATCGGGGCCTTGGTTTGCCTCAAAGTCAACAATGTCTTCAAGGAAAACGATGCGGCAGAGATTTTCGTCGTTGAAATCCAGTGTAATATCGAGAACAGAAGCGAGTTCTGCCATAAGTCCTTGTGCGTTCATAGTAAAACTCCTTTAGCGTTTATTTTTCAAGGATGTCATTCAGGATGCTGAGTGTTTGCCCTATAGATCCATAATGTGCTGACAAAAGTGCAAGTTTTTCCTCATCATCGCCAATTCTGGTTATTTGTCTAGTGATTTTGTGCAAATCGTTTTCTAAGGTAGTGCGGATGTCTGTAATAAGTTCCTTGTTGTTGTTAAGGGCTGCATGCAACTCTGTGCTTGAGCCTAAAAGCATTGTTTGCACGAAGTGGCCAATAGAGGATGTTTCATCAGGATCCATTTGGCTAAAAACTTCTGCGGGAATAACTTCGTGAGCCAAGCTAAGGATATCTCTTCCAAGTTGCTTGAGGGCTTGCAAAGCACTGTCGTAATCTTCAGCGTTGAGCGCCGCGATACACGCATCAGGATCAAGAAGTGCGGTTATGTTTGTGCAATACTGCAAAAACTCAGGTTTGCGTACACTTGCCGTTTGTAGCAAGCGGAAGCGTAAATCCACTAGAGCTTCATGCGAAAGCGGACGGTTTTGTACGCCGTGGGTAGATGAGAATAAGGCGTCTACTAAGATAACCTTTTCATGGACTACAGAATGGATTTTAGCCGTAAACTTTTCCTGAATTTGCGCGGCATTGGGGATTGCAGCGTTGGGCTTTGCAGTGGCTTCGTTTATGTCCATGGCTATGTTGTGCACGGCACTGCCCATACTATTGTTGGGATTAAAGTCTTTTTTCAAGTCTTCAGGTGTGGTGATAAGGGCTGTGGCCAACTCCTCCGTCACTCTATCAAAGACACGTTCCTTCAATCCTTCCATTTCCATATCAAAGGTATACTGCTGTATTGCTTGATAATCTGGAATGGCTTCCAAAGCATCTGTTATCATTCCAAGGTTTGTTGCCGCTTTAAACGTTGCGCTAAGGTCTGGGTGGCGCGATTGGAGCATTTCAAGCATGTTGCTAGCTGAATACTTGCTTAAAGGCGTACCAGCGCTTTGAGCTGAAGACTGAATGAGATTGAGGGCTACATGTTTAACCACGGCGTTTTGCAACGTGCCATACACCATGGAATGTAGCTCTTGTGGGCTGACAACATGGTCAGCTTGCGTAATCGCTGTTTCTAAAGAGCGCACAATAGCTTTGCCCGCTGGACTCTCGTTTATTTCTGCTAAGGTATTGCCATCAGGAATAAAGCCGTCACCAAATTGCGTGTGGATGCTTTCAATGGCTGTGTTTATGGCGTCATGTTGACGTATGGTACAGCCCCATACCATTGATATGTCTTCAGATAAGTTGGTATTGGTGGTGGCATAATCATCTGAAACCGTGCCAACGATGTGCCGTACATAAGAATTGTAGGCTGACATGGCTTGATCTCTTTCTGATTCTATCTCTTCCATGGTAGATGCATCAAGATACTGCGCCACGCGTTCAATCATGGCTGGTTTGGCGCGCAATGCGGCAACAAAGGCAGGATTTTGATCTAAAAATATTGCTGTGGACACATATCGTGCGTTGCTTCGCTCATATCCATCAAGATTTTTAAAGGCATCACCATAGGCTTGCGCCATATTGTCATTGATTTGTGCGGCAATGCTTTGGAACATGCCTGTAAGTTCTTCATCGGTGGTATGCGCATCAGGGCTTGCTAAAAGCGCCACGAGGTTTGCCGTATGGATATTTTGTGCTGTAAGAGCGCCATTGATGAAAACTTTTGGGTCCTTAAAACTGTCGGAGGTAAAAACGGTATCCTTAAAATCTTGTTTTAATCCTTGGGAAATAGGAAGATTTTCAGCTGTGGCCATTAAGTCTTCTTTACCGTCCATTGTTGTTGTAAGTAAAGCAGTAAAGGTCTCTTTCAATGCATCACCACGCGGTGGATTCTCTTGCATACGAAGGTCATCGCGTAAATCAGCTGCTTTTCTATCGAAGCGCCTCATGGCACCAGAATCTTCCACAGTTTGCGTGGAAAGCCCAGTATGCTGCACCACGAAAGCCACACCTTCTTTATGAAGGGTGTGGATGATTTCTTTGGCTTCGGCCGTAAAGGTTAAGGCCTCTTTGAGCGGCGTTTTATACTGTGCGAAAAGAGCTTGTACATCGTCGGCATTTTGGCAATCTTTAAGACCAGTATGTAAGCCATCAAGGGCAGGACCTGTAAAACGGGATACGGGACTTGTAATCGTATCTGTAAGGCCTTCTTCTGCTTTAAGATTGGTAAAAAGTGCATTGATGGCGCGGTCAAGGACTCTTGTGTGCCCGTGTTCAATGAGCAAAGCTTTCAAGTCTGCTGGGCTTGTTTCAGCGTGGTTAGCCCGAATGGTAGCACAAATTGTGCCGCATGTGGACCAAGTGTTTATATCTACTTCTGTAACAGGAACATTGGCATCACCAAAGCTTGTACGCAAGTCTTGCATAGCTTCGTGGACAGCTTGTGCCATGGGCTCTGGTAGGTCATTTCCACTTTGAAGATTTGTAGCCAAACTACTATTACTTGTATCAATGCGGGCTTGCGCAAGCTCAGCAGCGCGAGCCTCAGCCACGCGTGCTTTTTCTGTACGGTAACTTTGAACACCGCGATGAATGGCAAGAATACCTTCGGATAAGCCAGCGGTGAGGAGGCCAGCCACGACGCGGGCGGCCGTTTTGGCTACAGCGCGTGCGCCATGGAGGGCAGCAGGGGCTTCTTTAACACCTTGAGTAGCCGTATTTTGAGGAGTGGTAAGTGATGTTTGACTTCCGATGCTATCTATTCCCATGATGATATCTCCTGAGTAGTACAATGATGATATATACTCTTGAGCAAAATGTATGCCACATTAACATGAAGAACACGTGCCAACTTTGTTGGCATATATAATGACAAAATGCTCCTAGGGGGGCTTTGTATGCAGTATGTCTTTATAAATCCTTGAGAAGGCTATAATATATATCTTTTCTTTGCAATTCTTGTACAGGTAAAAAAATATATAAATAAAAAAATGCCGCCTGTACCTACATGGTAACAGACGACTTTTGCTTATAGAGTGGGAAAATCTGCCTTCACAGTGTCCCATATTTTGACTTGTCTTTTTTACATACTCGCATGTTTTCCCCGAACGTCATACGGAGGCATACGTATTATGCTCAACGCAAGCCCATCATGGCCACGCTGAACTTCATCTATAAGCCTTCCCCCGTGTGGCCGTGAACTAAATACGAAGACACGCACTTCCATCCACAAATAAAAGTCTTGCCTTTTTTACATACTCCCATGTTTTCCCCGAACGTCATGCGGAGCCATACGTATTATGCTCAACGCAAGCTCATCATGGCCACGCAGAACTTCATCTATAAGCCTTGCCTAGT
>JAWXUA010000180.1:0-4821 GCA_044433065.1 Pseudomonadota bacterium | reverse complement strand
CCTTCCCCCAGACCCCCATCCCTTTTCAAAACTTTTTAGTTGCGACGGAAACTAGACTCGTTGCCTGAAAATCCGCGGCGCATGGGGGGGAAACGTTCTTAATTTCAAAGTACACTCGCATACTTTCAGCATCATGCAGTTATTTTATAAAAACTTTGTCACCAAACGACATGAATAAAAGGACTTTTCACATGCAAGAACTCGTCATTGTCACCCGTGGTAGCAAGCTCGCTCTCTGGCAAGCTGAACACATTAAGGCTTGTATCGAAGCTCAGCACGGCGAAAAAGTCTCCATCTCGCTGAAAATCGTCAAAACCAAGGGCGACATCATCCTCGACGTGCCCCTTGCTAAAGTCGGTGGTAAAGGCCTTTTCGTCAAAGAAATCGAAGAAGCTCTCCTCGATGGCAGTGCAGACCTCGCCGTACACAGCATGAAAGACGTGCCTATGGAACTCCCAGAAGGCCTCTTCCTCGGTGCTATCCCAGAACGCGAAGACCCTTCTGACACCTTCCTATCCGTCAACTACGCCAACCTCGACGAACTCCCCAAAGGTGCACGCGTCGGCACATGCAGCCTGCGCCGCCAATCGCAACTGCTCCTCATGCGCCCAGACCTCGCCATCACCAATCTGCGTGGTAACGTGGACACCCGTCTGCGTAAACTCCTCGACAACGAATATGATGCCATCATCATGGCAACATCAGGGCTCAAGCGTCTTGGTCTCACCGCACCACAACAAGGCCGCCTCACGCCACCAGCTTTCCTCCCAGCCGTTGGCCAAGGTGCCCTCGGTATCGAATTTGCCGAAAATCGCCAAGACCTGCGCGAACTCCTCGCCTTCCTCGACCACCGCCCAACACGCATCTGTGTCGAAGCAGAACGCGGCTTCCTCGCCGGTCTCGAAGGCGGCTGCCAAGTGCCTATCGCTGGTTTCGCTACTATGACAGGTCCTGACACCTTCACCCTCGAAGGTCTCGTTGCAAGTCTCGATGGTGAACGCGTCATCCGACACACCATCACTGGCGACCATACCAACGCACGCGCACAAGGTCTCGCCCTCGCTCAAGTCGTGCTCGATAACGGCGCAAAGCAAATCCTCGACGAAGTCTACGCTTCCGGCGCTGCTGATAAGTAGGATATTTTTATTTACTGGGGGGGGGAAGGGAAAATCCTTTTTGAAAAAAGAGTTTTCCCTTCCCCATATCTTACGGCCCCATATCTTACGGCCCCATATCTTACGGCCCCATATCTTACGGCCCCCCATCCCTTTCCCAAAAACTTTTTATTTGCGGGATAAGGGGCTTTTTTATGCCCAAATTTCGGCCGCATGGGATGGGTAGAAGGAAAAGAAGAATTGTCTTTATAGGTGTTAGTCTTTTTGAAGCTTTTCCAAATCTTCAATGGTATCAATATCATACCATGCAGGAAGGATATGAGGGCTTGAAAAAGAAGATTGCAGGAGAATATTGTTTACGCGTTGCATGGTCTGGGAAAAAACGTCCTCTGTACTCCATGGCATGTCATGGAAAAGAATGGGAGATAGGAGTAGAAAGGATTGGCGCGTCAAGCCAATGAGGCAATAGCCACCATCTTCTGTAGGATTGATGGTCATGGGTGAACTATGCAGCGCAGTAAGGGCCATCTCCACGTGCTCCATGGGAAAATCAGGTATGTCACTTCCTAAAAGAAGAACACGCTCAAAGCCATCAGCAAAAGCTTGGGACATAGCGCTCTCCATACGCTCGCCAATATCACCACCACTTTGTGGCACATAAGAATACGGACCAAGCCAGTTTTGTAAGAAAGATTGTTTTGATAACTGGGTATACGATAAAGACTTTTGAGAAAAAGCAAAATCTACGCTCGCACCATCATAGACAATGCGCAAAGTCGCCCCTGTTTCATGGGCAAGGTGCCGTAAGCCACCAAGAAGCTGCTCCACAAAGGACGAGTATAACCGAGCTGCTGCATCATCTCCAATACTCTTGGCAAGACGCGTCTTCACCATGCCAGCCACAGGATAGCGCACAAAAAAAAGAATGCAGGCAGCCCCATAAGAACATGGGCACTCTGGTTTACCATGAGGCACGGTCCCTCCCCTCCCTAGCAATGGCGTTTGTGTACGTCATTGCTTCTTTGTAAACGACACCGTTTTTCAAAGCCATACCACTTGGCAAGGCTTGTTGGTGACACACCAAAAGCGTAAAGCGTCCGCAAAATCACATTGCGCAAAGAGCAGTACACTATGCCCTCATCATGCCAGCGGCGTGCCGATGTGGTAGCGCATTCCTTCAATATATAAAGAGGCTTGCGGACACGACCAAGACCTCCCAAAGTCCTCAAACGCCGCATAATATCCACATCTTCCATCAAAGGAATTTCTGCATAGCCACCAATGCTCTTGAAAAGCTTTGCTGTAAAGAATTGTGCCTGATCGCCATATGGTGTTTTTGTCCAAGTATTTCGTTTGTTTGCCAAATATTCTATCACGCGAAACCATGGCCTGCTATCGTCAATGCACAATGAAAAAGCCCCTGCCCAATGACCAGCACCATAGACTTTTTCCAATAATTCAAAATAGTTACAAGGTAAAACCGTATCCACATGCAAAAAAAGCAAGACCTCACCTGTGGCACAAGCAGCACCATAATTCATTTGACTACCACGGCCAGACTTGGATTTTTCAAGCTTTAACGTAGCTAAATTATTGGAATAGTATTGCTTTTCGACATCCATCCGTGTCTGCTGTGCACTCTCTATCCAAGCATGCACAGCATGCACGGTATCACCCTCTGGTGCGCCGTCCACAACAATAATTTCCAACTCGTGATGCGTCCCAAGCAAGCGCTCAAGGCATGGAAATATTGCCTCTTTTTCATGATAGACCGGAATAATGATGGAAAGCTTCATATGGCACACACCCTACAAAATAAACGTGGCGCAAGAGTACACTCTCACGCCACGCTTCGCAATGTGGATATATCAATGTTTAAAGCTGAGGCTGAAAAATTCCCTACTCCAGCCAATCCTACAAAGGATAGCCAATCAAGACTGCAGTGGATACCGTATCAGCAAAAAAGGACATGCGGCCCATGATTGCACCCAAAAGCATGATGAAGGGAAGCCAGCGCGGCATGCGAGCGTATCGCCAAAGGATGAGCAAAGGCCAAAGGAAGGTGAAGAGCAGATGGCCCCAAAACCATGGTGAGGCGAGCCACTGGGTGGCAGTAAGCTGCATGATGGGTGTGCCTGAGAACCAAACACATGGTATGATGAGATAGACGACCAAGCCCACAAGAAGTGTGGCCGCACATATGCACGCGAGGCTGCGGTACAGCTTTTGGTGGGCGTTTTTGGGCTCATCTTGTGGGGAGCTGGGTAGGTGCGCTGTGGGGAGAAAAGAGAGGCCGAAGGCAAAACCGAGGCCAAGCGTTGTGATGGTAAAGAAGATGAAGGGCAAGATATTGTTGATGGCCGTGTGGGCTGGTGGCGTGTAGGCGAGGCTTGAGGCTATGAGGGCCATGATGCCTGTGGCCACAGTGAGAATGCTTGCCAGTTCGTAGATGAGCTTGGCGGAGCTTTGGGGTGGGTTAACGCTTGTTTGAGGGTTCTTTTTCAGCGCTTGATTTTTCAGAATAAAGGCTATGAGCGTGATGAGAAGAAGTCCAAAATACATGCCAAAGGCCAAAATTTCGCGACTGAGCCATGCGCCTTGAAGATTAAGGAGAGCTGTGTGGGCCTTAGATGGGTGTCCTAGGTGAAAGAGCGATGCCACTAGGGCCACAGTCATGATGAGTGCGTTGCTGGCCCAAAGACATCGTAGGCGCCGTGCGTGCTTGGATATGGTGCGTGGGCTGAGTTCCGAGTGTCCTTGGTGTAAAAGCCCTGATCCACCGCAACGGCACGCAGCCCGTCCGAAGATGAGGCCAACCATGCTAAGTCCTATGGATACTTGTGAAAACACGGTAAAAATGACGAGGGAAAATTCGTATGATGGGCTTGTGGACATAGTAAGGAGAACAGTAGATAGCATTTATTGACCCTCCTTAGCTGCTTGAGCGGACACGGGGCTTATGGGTGCGGCAACAATATGTGGGCTTGTAGGCTGCATGAAGCGTGTGGACGGATTGAGCTGTGGCATCATGGGATAGCCAGCTGGAAATTGAATAGCCTTGACGAGTTCGGCCTCGCCCTCTTGGCTCCAAAGATCCACGAGGCGCAATGCTGCAACGGGGCAACTTTGCACGCAAACAGGCATGAGTCCTACGTCGAGGCGTTCAATGCAAAGGTTGCATTTTTCTGCCTTTTTGAGCACAGGATTATAGCGTGGCGCACCATATGGGCATGAACGGATGCAATTGGAGCAACCAATGCATTTATTTTGGTCTTGCACCACAATGCCATCTGGCTCGATGTGGTAGGCATTGACGGGACATGCGGCGGCACAGGCTGGATGCTCGCAATGGTTGCACGCTAGGGACATGAAGGCCCGTTCACTGTGTGGATAAATCAGCGTACTTACAGGATATACCTTGCGCCAAACCACTTCGATAGGCTGTTGGTAATAAGAGCGGCACGCCATGGCACAGGTGAAACAACCTATGCATCGGTTCATATCCACAAGAAAGCCATAGCGTGTGGAACTTTTGCCCTTGGCCGCCAAAAGTCTCTCTTGCGATGCCTTTACAGCACCATAACCATTCGTATTTTCACTATTTTTCATAATTACCTCTAGCTAAAAAATCTTTCCATGCGGCCGCGAATTACATTAAAGGGACGCACTACATCCGCAATTAAAAAGTTTTGAAAAAGGGATGGGG
>JAWXUA010000179.1:0-4860 GCA_044433065.1 Pseudomonadota bacterium | reverse complement strand
CTTCCCCCAGACCCCCATCCCCTTTTCAAAAACTTTTTAGTTGCGACGGAAGCCCTCTCTTCGATTGGTCACTTTCGGCGCAAGGAGGGAAGTGGGGAACAGGAATGCTCATCCCAAGCAAGATATTGTTCGACCTTGGGAAAGATGACGCCCATGTAGGTAAGGTCGGGTGGCGTTGATTGCCTAACCGGATAGCGTGATTGGGCGTTCCTGCTGATTGCTGTGGAGTGGGAATGGTGTGTACCTTGACCATCTTGGATTTACGCTCATGGTACGAACCACCCTGCAATCCATCTTGGATTTACGCTCATGGTACGAACCACCCTGCAATCCATCTTGGATTTACGTGCATGGTACGAACCACCCTGCAATGCATCATCGTCCCATGACTCCGTAACCTTCAATCGAAGCCATACGTAGTTCCATTGCTCTTTTACCCTACACGGCCAACGCAAGTTCCATCATACGTGCCTTCCCCCGTGCGGCCGCGAATTTCATCAAAGCCCCTCATTCCTTCCGCTATTAAAAAGTTTAGGAAGGGAGGGGGGGGTCTGGATGGAGGGAAACCCTTTCCAAAGGCTTTCCCTCCACCCAGAACATCAAAACCCCAAATGGGAGCCTGTAATGATTAAGCACCACTGCGGTATATTTGGCATATACAATCATGAAGAAGCAGCGCGTATGACGTATTTTGGCTTGTACGCTTTGCAACACCGTGGCCAAGAGAGCGCGGGCATTGTGACGTGGGACGGCCTCAAGCACCGTGAACACCGTGGCATGGGCCTTGTGCCTGACGTTTTCACCGAACGTCACCTTGGCAAAGAGTTGAAGGGTAAGGTTGGCATCGGCCATATCCGTTACTCCACAACAGGCGCATCCTTGTTGCGTAATGCACAGCCTTTCAAGATTACCCATAAGGGCCTTGAGCTTTCTATCGCGCACAATGGTAACTTGGTGAACACGGCTGAGTTACAGGCTGAGCTTGAAAATGAAGGTTCTATTTTCCAAACGACCATTGATAGTGAAGTATTTGTGCACCTTATTGTACGCTTCATTAATCAGGGTATGGAAGTTGAACAAGCTATTTTGGCCTCCTGTAATAAGGTTAAGGGTGCCTATGCACTGCTTATTCTGGCCAATGGCAAGCTCATTGCGGTTCGTGACCCTCATGGTATGCGTCCGCTAGCCATGGGCCGCGTTGGCACAGCACATGTTTTTGCGTCAGAAACCTGTGCGTTCGACTTGCTTGAGGCTGAGATTATCCGCTCCCTTGAGCCTGGTGAAATGCTCGTCATCGACGAACATGGTGCTAGCCAGTCCTACCGCCTTGAAGAAAAAGTACAGCCACGCCAGTGCATCTTTGAATTGGTGTACTTCGCACGCCCAGACTCCATTGTCTTTGGCGAAGACGTGTACCAATGCCGCAAGCGCATGGGTGCTGAGCTCGCACGAGAGTCTGCCCCTGAATGCGATTACGTCATGCCGTTCCCAGACTCAGGCATTTATAGTGCTGTTGGCTTCTGCCAAGAGTCGGGCCTTCCTTACGAACACGCCATGATCCGTAACCACTATGTTGGCCGTACCTTCATTCAGCCATCCCAGTCCATGCGTGACTTCAGCGTTCGCGTGAAAATCAATCCCGTGAAGAGCCTCATCGAAGGCAAGAGTATTTGCATTATCGACGACTCCATCGTCCGCGGCACCACCATCCGCACACGCGTTAAGAAACTTCGTGAGCTTGGCGCACGCGAAGTCCACTTCCGTGTCAGCTGTCCGCCTATCAAATACCCTTGCTTCTACGGCATCGACTTCCCATCCCGTGGGGAGCTCATCGCGGCGAACTACAGCATTCAAGAAATCGAACAGTTCGTGGGCATTGACTCACTCCACTACCTGTCTGTGGAAGGTTTGCTCAAGTCTGTCTCCAAGCCTGACAACTACTGCACCGCTTGCTTTACCGGTGAGTATCCCATCGACTGCGCCTCTTCTCGCGCTATCTGTGCTGCCTGTGGTTGTGGCAAGTAAAGGATTTTAAGAGGGGCTTGCCCCATTTTAATGGCCCGTATTGTAGCTTGAAGAGCTATACTACGGGCCATATTCGTTCTATACACTAGCTTTGGCAGGATAAAAGGCTGGGGGAGACAAAGGAATATGTGTCCTAAGACAGGGGATAAGCAAGGTTGTCTTCACGCACACGGCGCGATTTAAGAACCTCAGCCTGAGCACCCAGCAGCCTCTTTGCATGCAGCCATATTTTTGCGGCAGGCATGCGCTTCAGGGCTCTCAAGCATATTGAGCTTTTTATACATAACAAGGGCCATGTTGAGACCTTCCATGGCTTGTCCCCATTGGCCATCGGCCATGAGCGTAGCACCGTAGTCATTGAGCGACAAGGCTGTGTCCGCATGTTTACCGAGGATACCTTGGCGAATGACGCACGCCTCACCATGCACGCGTGTGGCCTTGGCAAAGTGCGCCCTCTGCTCGTAGACATGCCCAAGCTTGCTAAGGCATAGAGCCACAGAAAGCGAGCGACGCCCATGGGCCGCTTCACATTGGGTCAACGCCTCAAGTGCTTTGAGCTCTGCGCCTTCAAGGTCATGCGCGGCAAGCAGTTGGGCTGTTTCAGCGAGCAAATCTTGCGCTGTGCTTGGTATAGTTTGGCCCGACATATTTTGATCTGACATATTTTTTCTTTACCTATATAAATTGCGTTGTGGTCACAGATGTTCTCACGTAAACTAGGCTTCACCCTCTTTCACGCTCTTTGATAGATAGCAGCATGAAAGAGCTATGAAAAATATCACAAATAGTACTAGTGCGTAATCATTTTTTCTAAAAAAATATCCCCAATGATATTAGTAGCTAATGCATAGTAGTAGCTAATGCATAGTAGCGGCATAGACGGGCTATCCTGTCTATAAACCACCTCAGCATTCCACCGCACGAACACTCAAAGCCACAGACTCTGCTCTAGCCATGTGGCCGCAAACGACATACAAAGTACCTAACGTCATGCGAAGTACCTAACGTCATGCACAAATAAAAAGTTTTGGAAAAGGGATGGAGGGATCTGGGTGGAAGGGAAAAACTTTTTTCAAAAAAATTTCCCCTTCTCCCCAGCTTGCCCTCAAAAAAAAAATATGACCCAATGGATAATGCACATAGACATGGATGCGTTTTTTGCATCTGTGGAGGAGCTGGACGCACCGGAGTTGCGGGGCTTGCCTGTGATTGTGGGCGGTGGCTCTGGCGATGGCGAGGACATACGCGGCGAGCGTGGTGTTGTGTGCGCGGCATCGTACGCAGCAAGGAAGTTTGGCGTGCATTCGGCCATGCCTTTGTGGCAGGCTCGTCGGCTGTGCCCTAAGGGTATTTTTGTGCCCACGCGCAAGTGGCGGTATGCGGAGAAGTCGGCGGAGGTCATGGCTGTTTTTGGGGACTTTTCGCCAGTGGTGGAGCAAGCCTCGGTGGATGAGGCCTATGTGGATGCTACGGGATTGGAGCGGATTTTCGGTCCAGTGGAAGAGATGGCCATGGAGCTGAAGCGTGCTGTTAAGGCACGGACGGGCCTGACGTGCTCGGTGGGCCTTGCGCCGGTGAAGTTTGTGGCCAAGATTGCCTCGGACATGCGCAAGCCTGATGGGCTTTTTATGGTGCGTGAGGAGGAGCTTGGGGACTTTCTGGCCAGCTTGCCTGTGGGGAAAATTCCTGGTGTGGGCAAGAAGATGCTTGCGGCACTGGACTTGCTTGGGGTGCGCAAGGTGGGCGATGTATTGCGGCAATCGCAGGGCTTTTGGGAGCAGCGTTTTGGCAAAGGTGGCTTGGCCTTATATGAGCGAGCTCAAGGCATTGATACGCGCAAGGTGGAGCCTTTTACACCGCCAAAGTCTGAGAGCGCGGAGAATACATTTAGTCAAAACACCAAGGATATGAAGGTCTTGCGTCGATGGCTCTTGTCGCAGTCGGAGCGCGTTGGGGCATCACTGCGTCGTCATGGACTTGTGGGCCGGACGGTGACCTTGAAGGTGAAATTTGCGGATTTTAGGCAGGTGACGCGCAGCCATAGTATGAGGACGCATAGCAATACAACGCAGGTTATTTTTGATGAGGCTATGCACTTGCTTGAGGCTTTGGCCTTGAGGGACGCTGTACGGCTTATTGGTGTTGGGGTATCGGGCCTCGAGACGAGTGAGAAGATACGGCATGATGCTGATGGACAATGTGTGGAGGCAAGGCCAATGCAGACAGTTCAGCAGGCTCAGGCCACGCAATTATTACTGCCCCTTGGCCCCGAACTGACACCCGAGCCGAAGGCAAAACACAGGCCCGAACTAAAATCAGAGCATGAATCAGAGCACAGGCCCGAACTGAAATCAGAGCAGAAGGCAGAGCACAGGCCCGAGCTAAAATCAGAGCAGAAGGCAGAGCACAGGCCCGAACTAAAATCAGAGCTGAAATCAAAGCTGAAATCAGAGCTGAAGCCCAAGCTGAAAACAGACCACAGGCCAAATCAGAGACTGAGACAAGGGGCAAAGCATGGCCCAGAGTACGGTGAACCTCATGGTACGCAAGATACATCGCCCAGCGCACAGCCTCGCGCACACGCTGATGCCAAGCGTACTATCAAACTTGAGGCCACACTTGACGCCTTGCGCGAACGTTATGGCATGAAAGCTGTGCAGCGCGGCGACCTACTGGGCTTTGATGTGGATTAAGGCATATAGGGTGGACCGTGCGCGCATTGTCCACGTGGACAGGAGTTCGTATTGTATGGGTAGATACGAGCTCGCATTGTGCGCGTGGACAGGAGTTCGCATTGTGCGCGTGGGTACGAGCTTGCATTGTGCGCGTGGGTAC
>JAWXUA010000178.1:0-4914 GCA_044433065.1 Pseudomonadota bacterium | reverse complement strand
ACACACCCTCCATCGACCCAAATAAAAAGTTTTTGAAAAGGGGATGGGGGTCTGAGGGAAGGGGAAAAACTTTTTTCAAAAAGTTTTTCCCCTTCCCCCAGTTCATTCTACTTGCGCATGAAACATAACATAGTGATATCGTCGGATGGCTCAGCGTTGCCGCGGTGCTTGAGGATGGCCTGATAGACACCGTCGACGACTTCTTGGGGTGAGGCTTGGCGTAGATTGGTCATGACTTCGAGCAGATATGGGTCACTGAAGAGCTCCCAATCTTCGTTCATGGCCTCGGTGACACCGTCGCTGTAGAGTAAGCAACGTTGGCCTTTTTCAAGGGTGATGCTTTGCTCGAAGTATTCCATGTCGTCCATGGCACCAACGAGGGGACCACTCATGGCATCGGCGTAGATGGCAGGCTCGGTGCCTTCGGCATTGACGATGCATGGAGGACAGTGTCCACCGTTGGCATATTCGAGGATGCCTGTTTCTGGGTCGAAGAGACCGATGAAGAGGGTTACAAACATGCAACTTGGGTTGTTGGCACTGAGCTGGTCATTGATGCGCACCATGGCTTCGGCTGGTCCCATGCCAGAAGAAATGGCGTAGCGACAGAGGGTTACGGTCATGGACATGAAGAGGGCTGCAGGAACGCCCTTGCCTGATACGTCGCCGATGATGACCACTTGGCGTCCATCTGGAGCTATGAAGAAATCGTATAAGTCACCGCCAACTTCTTTGGCAGGCTCGAGGAATGGCGCTGCTTCGTAGTTGCTGAGCTTGGGCGCTGTGTCTGGAGCTGGTAGGATACCTACTTGAATGTCGGTTGCGGCGTCGAGTTCACCTTGCATACGCTCTTTGACCGAGGTGGTATCCATGAGCTCGCGGACATTTTGCGATAGTGTTTTGGCCATACCCTCGAAGGCGTTGGCAAGCTGGCCAACTTCGTCGCCTTGTTGTGTGGGCAAGTCGTTGACGATGGTGGTCACATCATCGTGCCTGAAGTCAACGGTGGAAAGCTCGTTGGTTTTGCGGGTCAAGATGCGTAGCGGCTCTACAAGACGGCCACCAAAATAGAGCCCTGAGAGGATGCTTAGGAGCAGTGCTGCAAGGGCTATGGAAATAAGATTTTGTATGAGTTGGTTGGTGGATGCTTCAATTTCTTTTTGGGGTGCTGCTACAACAATGTACCAATCAAGGGCTTTGATATAGGCAATGTTGAAGACCACGGAACCGAAATGGGAAATATTGTCAGCGTGGTAGGTGGTGCGCTTTTCTTTTTTAGCTTGGGCTAAGGCTTGGCTTGGAATGATTTTGATATCGCTTGATTTTTCAGGGCCTGTATGGGCTAAGAGTTCATTATCACCAGAAAGAACAGAGATGAAAGCGTGCCCTGAGAGTTGGAGCGACTCCAATTTTGCTTGTGTGCTTTTGACGATTTCACGCTTTGTGGCAGCTGCTTGGATGTCGAGGTCTATAAGAGTCAGTGCGGAAAGAATAATATCTTCATTATTTGCCATGGGTAAGCAGAACACTAAAAGGGGTACTGTTTGCCCAGATCGTAATTGGGTATAGAAAACAGCGAATTTACCATCATGGGGAATGGTGTTTTGTAGGATGTTTTCCAGTTGTACGCCTTTAAAATCCGACGAATTTTTATCATGTATTAACGATGCGATGATATTTTTATTTAATACTAAACCGCTGTCCTTGTTAAAGATATCAAGGTACATGTTGAACTGAGATATGGAAGCTGAGAGGGATTCAATATATTTTGTACGGTCAGCCAATGACAGTGCATTGTTGTCTTGCCATATGCTTTGTACAATGGCCGTTGTGCGGCGCAACTGATTTTTACACTGGAGAACGGTATCAACCTGTTCGCCCACACTTCCTAAATAGTGCACGCTGATACTATCTTCCACAAGGCGCGCAATATTATTAAAGGATTTATATTCAAGCTCGCTGGTGGATTGACGAACATCTGTATATGTGAAGGAAATAATAGGGATAACGGCCACAGCAAGCGAAATGACCATGAGGATGAATATTTTTGTGCGCAACGAACAGGTCATGAGACCAACCTTTGCATAAAATGTTAGGGAATAAAAATTCTATAAAATCAGTACGTCCTTGTAGAGTGCCTACAATTTAAGCGAAGTATAAAGGTACAGACGGTATTATTCAAGGCCCATGCGCAAGAGTTTTTTGCGTAGACCTTCACGCGTAATTCCTAAAAGGTCAGCGGCGCGGCTTTTATTCCCGTTGGCCTCGTGCAATGCGCTTACAACAAGTTCGCGCTCAGCAGATTGCAAATTATACGTCGTTAATGCTGGAGATGCTTGCTGCGCGACATTTGCTGTATCTTTTTTCACGGGGCTTGCTAGACTTGGGGACGTTTCAAGCTGTGCCAACGATGTTGGGTCTTGCAACTTTTCTGCGCCAACAATGTTGGCACTTTCATCAGCACTATGGACCATAGGCCGTTGCTGAAGGCTGTGAATTTTGTGCTGTGCCGCGGTGATGCTGGACGCTAATTGGCGGACCATGTCGCTTGCAAGTTTATTTGTGGGCAAGGAGGCCTCTTGAGCCTCTTTATGCCTTTTGGTCATGGCTTTTTGTAGGCGCGGTGAAAGATGCTTAATGTCCACCATATCGCCAATGGTCAAGGCTGTGGCCCGCTCCATCTCATTGTTTAATTCACGAACATTGCCAGGCCAAGGGTGGGCGAGCAAGCATTGGCGCGCCTCTAACGACAAGGTGAGGCGACCACGGCCCATAATACTGCAGTGTTGGTCGAGGAATTTACGTGCCAAGAGCAAAATATCTTCACCACGTTCACACAATGGCGGCAGACGAACTTCTGCAACATTGATGCGGTAGTATAAGTCCTCGCGAAAGCTCCCATTCTCAATAGCTTTGATGAGGTTCACGTTGGTGGCGGCAATGATTTTTATGTCCACAGGGATGGCTTTATTACTGCCAACTCGCATGAGTTCTCGGCTTTCTAAAACACGTAAGAGCTTGGATTGATTAGTAAGAGTCATATCAGCAAGCTCATCTAAAAAGAGCGTGCCACCATGTGCTTCTTCCACAAGACCTTTGCGCGCTGTAACGCCTGTGGCCACGCCTTTTTCAATGCCAAACATTTCGCTTTCAAAAAGGCTATCAGGAATGGCCGTACAGTTGACCGCCACAAAGGGACCTTCACGGCGCGGCGAGCTGAAGTGGATGAGCTTGGCAATGACTTCTTTGCCTGCGCCGGTTGGCCCAAGCACAAGGGTATTGATGGGACGCCTTGCAATGGAAAGGGCCATATGCCGTACATTTTCTATGGCTTCGCATTGGCCCACAAGGCTGCGCTGTTGGGTCTCTTGCATGGTGAGAGCAAGGTTTGCATGGCGTTCTGAGAGCAGTTTACGGGCTTCCTCAAGTTCTTTATTACGCTGGGTAAGTTCCGCAATTATTTGATTTCGTTCGTATTCTCTGGCGTCAATCTTCACAAGCATCAGACCAAAGGCTTCGGCAAGTTTTTGGTGTTGGTCTGAAATGCTTGGGTCAGCTGTCAGGGCAAAAAGCTTATCTTCATTAGCTGGTCGTGCCCATGCAATGTCATCGCATAAGTCAATGAGCGTATCAAAAATGGTGGTTGTATGCGACATGGGGTTTTCCTTGTGGTGATTGCGATGCACAGAGATGGCTTTATGGTCTATGGCATGAAGCTTCTATAGAATGAGACTTCTATGATATGAGACCTTTATGGCGTTCTATCGACGAAGAGCGCTTCTTTGGCCTTATCATTTCCTTGGCGGATGGCCTCAAGGTCCAAGGACTGTACCCAGCGGAGAACTTCGGCCACGGGCGCAATGAATTCGCTTGGGATATACGCTTCCTCATCTGCTTTTGCATACAAACTTCGTGCCAAAGGCACATTGCGCATAATAGGGATGCCTTCTTCTTTAGCGAGCTCGATCATAGCCAATGCAAGGGGCCCCTTTCCTTTCATGAGAATAACAGGTAGCGGCGTGATGCCTTTTTCATAGTCAATGGCAATGGCGTAGTGTGTTGGATTGGTCACCAGAACTTTAGCTTTTTTGACCTTAGCTCCACCTCCACCACCAGAAGCAAGCTCGTTATGCAACTGCTTACGCTGACCTTTAATCTGTGGGTCGCCTTCGCTTTCCTTATGCTCGCGTTTGACTTCGTCCTTATCCATTTTATGGTCTTCAGCGTACTTATATTTTTGATACAAGAAGTCCAGTGCGGCAATGACGCAAAAGGCCACAGCAGCCTTCAGTAGCAAGTCTTTAGCTGCGTTGCCAAGGATAATAGCCATGCCCATAATATTACCATTAGGAATGGCAAACAGTGCCTGCAATTGTGCATTAACAACGTCCCACGCCACATAGCCAAGTACAGCAACTTTCAAGCAATTCTTCAAAAATTCCACAAGGTTTTTGATGGCAAAAACTTTTTGAAACCATTTTGTAGGACTTAAATTCTCCATCTTCGGCATGGCGGCCTTGGGCGCAATAAGCACGCCTGTCTGCATTATCGTCGACACAAAGGCCACAAGCATGGCAATGGCGACAACAGGCCCCACAATCATGAACGCAAACGAGACAATGCCCGCAGAAATCAGCGGAAAAGCATGGGAAAATGGCAAATACATATATTGCATGGGCAAGGTCATCATCTCAAGGGCTTCCTTGAAAATCTCTGGCCCAGACGCAATAAAATACCCAGCAATGGCCATGACCGTAGCAGCAGGGGCTATGTCTTGGCTCTTGCAAATGTCACCCTTCTCACGCGCCTCGCGCAGTCGCTTGGGTGTGGGTTGTTCTGTTTTTTCGCCCATGGGTTCCTTTGTTTTTTACTGGGGGAAGGGGAAACTCCTTTTTGAAAAAAGGGGTTTCCCCT
>JAWXUA010000177.1:0-4941 GCA_044433065.1 Pseudomonadota bacterium | reverse complement strand
CCAGACCCCCTCCCCTATCCTTCAAAACTTTTTATTTGTGGATGAAGTTATGCACTTCGTATGCGCATCGCGGCCACATGAGGGCTACTTTGTGGCTCCGTATCAAAGGAAATGTTGAATCCCCTTAGTGATGATGAAAAAGCCCACACAGAGTGAACCATGTGGGCTTGATAGTGTGTGATTCTAGATGTTTTAAAGTAACTTAACCAGTGTTGCGATAATGGCAATAGAAGCTGCCATCATAGCACCGAGTCTAACTGTAATGCGATATTCAAGGTCTTTTAAGTCACCTTTTAGCTCATTGCGCACTTCTTGCAAATCGCCTTTTGTTGCAAGCTGTTGTGCCACAAGCATCTCTTGCATGGCTTTACGCTGAGCTTGCGCCATTGCGTCTGCTTGTTCTTGCGAAAAGCCTGAGTTTTGTAGCGTCTTGCTGAACTCTAAGGTATCAAAGGTGATTGCTACCATACTTACTCCTTGGTCTTCCTGAAACTTAACCATTTTTTGTGGTAGTGTCAAAGTATGGGCTAAGTCTGCTCGTTCAAGCATTCATTCGTTCTATTATTTTGGAATATTAGACGATTTGTTGTCTACGTGGACTTATTACCCATAAAAAATACTTTCTACCAATCGAAGCCACCACACTACGCGTTATCTTTCCCTTCCTGCCGAACTTCTTCCGGCCGAACTTCTTCCTGCCGAACTCCCTCCTGCAAAACCAGCTTTCTTTTTTTCCTTCCCTCCCAGAAAAAAAAACCAAAATCCCCCACAGCACTAGACAGAGCGGCTAGGGGCGTGTATATGTCATCTTCACAACTATACAACTATATCTGGATAGATTGATATGCAAATCATAACCGACCCAAAACTACTACAACAAACATGCTTACGGTGGCGTGCTGACGGAGTCCGTACTGCGCTTGTGCCGACCATGGGCTACTACCATGCTGGCCATGAAAGTCTCATGCGACACGCAAGAACATTGGGCGAAAAACTTGTGGTGACACTTTTTGTGAACCCAACACAGTTTGGCCCAGAGGAAGACTTGGAAGCATACCCACGTGACTTAGAACGTGACGCGGCTGTTGCTGAAGCGTGCGGCGCAGATATTTTATACGTGCCACGTCCTGAAGACATGTACGCTGATGACCATGCAACGTGGATTGAAGTGCCTAAACTTGCTGGGACCATGTGCGGTGTCACAAGACCTGTTCACTTCCGTGGTGTGTGCACTGTGGTCATGAAGTTGCTCATGCTTGCCATGCCAAACGTAGCCGTGTTTGGCCAAAAAGATTGGCAGCAGCTGGCCATTATTCGCCGCATGGTGCGCGATTTAAATGTGCCTGTGGAGATTGTGGGGCAACCCATTGTGCGCGAAGGCGATGGCCTTGCTTTAAGCTCGCGCAACGTCTACTTGACCAATGCAGAACGCGCAGCAGCGCCACATATCCATGCATCCATGCTCATGGCGCAGGATTTGGTCCGCTCTGGTCAACGTGATGCCGAAACGGTCAAAGCCGCAATCCGTGCATATTTGCAAGAACATTTCCCCCTTGCCAAAGAGGATTATCTGGTCTTGGTTCACCCTGAGACCTTAGAAGCCGTAGAACACATTTCAGGGCCAACGCTGTGCGCCACGGCCATGTTCGTGGGCAAGGCGCGCCTTATTGACAACATGCTCTTGTAGCAAAAATAGTATATTAACTTCCCAAAAACGAGGAGAAGCTCATGGCTATTAACAAAGGTAAATATTTCTTTACGTCTGAGTCCGTCACCGAAGGTCACCCAGACAAAGTTGCTGACCAAATTTCTGACGCAGTTCTGGACGTCTTGCTTGCACAAGACCCATATTCTCGCGTTGCTTGTGAAACCTTGGTGACCACTGGCATGGCTGTTATCGCTGGTGAAATCACCACACGCGGCTATGCTGACCTGCCTAGCGTTGTTCGTGAAACCATCAAGAACATCGGCTACAACAGCTCTGATATGGGCTTTGACTGGCAGACCTGTGCCGTCATTTCCTCCATCGACAAGCAATCCGCTGACATCGCCCAAGGCGTTGACCGCGAAGTTGACGAAAACCAAGGTGCTGGCGACCAAGGCATGATGTTCGGTTTTGCATGCAACGAAACCAAGACCCTTATGCCAGCTCCAATTTACTGGTCACACCAGCTTTCCCAACGCCTCACCGCTGTGCGTAAAGACGGCACCGTTCCCTTCTTCCGCCCTGACGGCAAGACCCAACTTTCGTTTGAATATTGTGACGGCAAGCCTGTCCGCATCAATAACATCGTTGTTTCCACCCAGCACGATGCAGACGCTAGCCAAGCCGACATCATCGACGCTGTTAAAACTCACGTCCTCCGCCCTGTTCTCGGCGACTCTGGTTTCTTTGACGAAAAAGATTGCGAAATCTTCATCAATGCCACTGGCCGCTTCGTTGTCGGCGGTCCTATGGGTGACTGCGGTCTCACCGGCCGTAAAATCATCCAAGACACCTACGGCGGCATGGGCCACCACGGTGGCGGCGCATTCTCTGGTAAGGACCCATCCAAGGTTGACCGTTCAGGCGCCTACATGGCACGTTACATCGCCAAGAACGTTGTAGCCGCTGGTCTCGCACCAAAGTGTGAAGTCCAAATCGCATACTGCATCGGTGTTGCTGAGCCAGTATCCGTGCTCGTGTCCTCCCAAGGTACCGGCATGGTCTCTGACGAAGTGCTCACTAAGGCTGTGCGTGACGTCTTCGACCTCCGCCCATACCACATCACCAAGCGCCTTGACCTGCTCCGCCCAATCTACAGCAAGTCCTCTTGCTACGGTCACTTCGGTCGCGAGCTTCCTGAATTTGTTTGGGAAAGCACCGACGCTGTTGCTGACCTCCGCACCGCTGCTAAGGTGTAGATTGTAAGCTGATTTATTTTTTATGAGAGAGGGGAGGAAACTTTTGAAAAGCTTCCTCCCCTCTCTGCGTTACTGGCTGTATCCATAAGATTTACTACATTCACCAGCGTTGCAATCCGTGCCTGTAAAGCTCAAAAACTTGCTCACAGCATGGACTTCGGCCACACTTCAGGCAGCTAGCCGCTATGGCCTTCGACCATAATGAGAACAGCTAACTCCCCTTCCTACAAGACTTTTTATTTGTGATCTAATCCTCTCTTCGTACGTCGTTCACGGCGCACAAAAGAGGATTTTTTATTGGCAAAGTACTTTTTTAAAAATTACACACATTTCATTTAACTTGACAAAGAGTACAGAGCTTATTTATCTTTTGTTAGAGAGGGTTACCATGCAACTTGCATTCTATACAACACTATCAATGATATTCTTTGCTGCAAATGCCCTTCTTTGTCGCCTCGCACTTATAGAAGTTGGCATGAATTCACAAAGCTATACCATTATTCGAGCATTTTCAGCAGCCATAACACTATATCTTGTCATGGTATTCCGCAAAAAAGAACCGTTGAAAGCTGGTAACATAAAGGCAAGTTTAGCACTATTCGCCTATATGGCTCCATTTTCGCTTGGATTTATGGAAATTTCAGCCGCAACAGGTACACTGCTAACAGGTGTATCCGTGCAAGCATCTATGCTAGTACTTGCATACGTACGTAAAGATTATGTTTCGCTCCGTAAAATTATCGGCATATGTATCGCGATTGTTGGTATTATAATGTTATTTCCCGGTGGCATTAGCGCAGGAGCTCCGCCCCTACATAGTGCCCTCTTTATGATATGCTCTGGCATCGGTTGGGCATTCTATTCAACATACGGTTACGCAAGCAAAGATCCTGCATTATCCACTGCTGGCAATATTATATGGTGCGCACCAATGACACTTATCTTATTGCCCTTTGCAGAACTTGCACCCTTGGAAGGCATTATCTATGCAGTTTTAGCAGGTTCTGGTGCTACTGCATTTGGGTACATCATCTGGTACGCTACCATAGCAAAGCTCTCCATGGGTACAGCTTCGGTTGTACAGTTAAGTGTGCCCCTCATAACCGCATTAGGTGGCGTTATCTTCCTCAGTGAACCCTTTACAATGCGCTGCATGCTGAGCATGGCGATCATTTTGTCAGGCATAGCCTTAGCCATTACGTCTAAGAAGTAATATATCTTAGGATACTTACACTGAGGTGGTTGGAAAAAGATACAGTAAAAGCCCAATGACATAGATACCATTGGGCTTTTTAGTATGTGGAAATCGAAAATTAGAAAAATACAGCAGACATGAGACAGCCAATTCTACTTGGATGGCATATCATATGTTTTTTCAGGATACATGCCAATATAGCCACCAGCCACATTGTACACATTTTCAAAGCCCTGCTCTTCCATCACCTTCATGGCATAACCACCACGAACACCAGAACGGCAATAAACAACATACGTTTTGTTCTTATCAAGTTCAGCGACATCAGTGACAAAGTTTTCATTATAGTAGTCAATGTGGATAGCATTCTCAATATGCCCATTTTCAAACTCAAATGGCATACGCACATCAAGAAATACCATGTCAGCCGCTGGTGCAGCGACCAATGCTAGCGCTTCATCAACATTGATATCCTTTACCTCTGCATGCGCAGAAGTAAGTAGCGTACAAAGGCAAAAAGCACATGCGGCAAAAAAAGTGCAAAACTTGGTAAAAATAGATTTCTTCATCATTACTATTCTCCGTTGAGTATAAAAATGAGGCGTAAAAATTTAGCCGCACTTTGTATACTCCATGAACTATAGATATTGCAAGTGAATAGTATCATTTTTACCAATATACATACAGTGCCTAAGACAGACAAGGCAACTACTCTCACTAAGTAGTCGTCCCTTAAGAACAAGCTTTTAAGAGTTATAGGCAGGCCTTTGCCTATGTAGGCTAATCATGCTCAAAACAACCGCAAGCCAGTTAAGAGCGTAAAAAAGGCATTGTCTCGTAAG
>JAWXUA010000176.1:0-4995 GCA_044433065.1 Pseudomonadota bacterium | reverse complement strand
CCCCTTGAACCCCATTCAAGTGCGCTTCCAGGCTGCGCTACATCCCGACATGCGAAGAGTGTTTTTATATGGAAGCGTGAGCACTGTCAATAAGAAATGTGCTCATTTCAACCAGACACCCTTACGATATACCCTACCCTGAATCTCATAAGCAAGGCATACCCTACCCTCAAGCCATACAGCCGAGGGCAAGGAATTACTTCAGTTTTACGACCAAGGTACACCCTACTCAAGGCATACCCTGCTCAATCTACAGCTGACTCAACCTACAGCTGACTCAACCTACAGCTGACTCAGCCTATACCCTACCCTCAGCCATACAGCCGAGGGCAAGGAATTACTTCAGCTTTACGACCAAGGTATACCCTACTCAAGGCATACCCTACTCAATCTACAGCTGACTCAACCTACAGCTGACTCAACCTACAGCTGACTCAACCTACAGCTGACTCAACCTATACCCTACTCAGCCTACACCCAACGCGCCAACTACTTCAGCTTCTCAGCCAAGAGTTCGGCAAGGTGCGTAACCTTGAGCTTGCCGCCACGCTTTTCAGCACCGCCACGCAGCTGCATGATACAGCCAGGGCAGTCCGCAACCAAGCGTTCAGCACCAACAGCTTCAACATTGTCCAACTTTTTGTCGAGCAAGGCTGCAGACAATTCTGGGAACTTAGCAGAATACGTACCACCAAAGCCACAGCAGACATCTTCTTCAGTGGATGGGCAGTACTTAGCACCAGAAGCGGCGATGAGCTCACGTGGTTGCTCGATGACACCAAGGCCACGGCACAAGTGACAGGAACTGTGGTAGGCAACCTTTTCTGGGTTACCAGTGCGGAAGTCGCTCGTGTCCATGCCAAGCACGTCGTGCACAAAGGAGCTGAAGTCGATGATGCGGTCGGAGAACTGGCTGACGCGCATGGCCATATCTGGCTGGTCAAGCAAGGTCGCATAGCCATGCTTCAGGTGCGATGCACAGGAAGCACAGAGGGTGATGATGTAGTCGTAGCGCGAGCTATCAAATGCCAAGATGTTCTGGTGTGCAACTTCAACAGTGGCAGCACGTTCGCCCATCATCTGCAATGGCAAGCCACAACAGGTCTGATTCATTGGGAAATCAATCTCAATGTTCTTGCTGCCGATAACCTTCACAGCAGCGGCCAACTGCTCTGGATAGATGAAGTCCTGAGCACAGCCAGAGAAAATAGCAACGCGCATCTTTGGACGGGATACGTGCACACGCAAATCCTTCCACATGTCACGGAAAGCCTTCGGTGCAAGGGCTGGCAATGCCTTGAAGCCATGGTCCTTGGCAAAGATTTGTGGCAAGTGACGGATATATTGCGTGCCACCAGTCACAGGACGCTGAGCCCATTTGCCAAAGCGCAGTAAGGTGTGGAAAAGCTTACGATTCTTCATGACTTTGCCCATGAGCGTGGCTTCCACAGGTGCGCCTTCTTCTTCGCTGAGACGAGCGCGGATTTCCTTAATGAGCAATGGCAAGTCAATGCCACCAGCACAGATTTGCTTACAGGACTCACAGCCGATGCAGTTCTGCACCAAAGCTCGTGCATTTTCACGACCATGGAAGAAGTAGGTCAGGATGAGACCGATAGCGCCAATGTAGATGTGGCCCATCTTGTGACCACCAACGAGGCGGAAAACAGGACAGACGTTCGCACAGGCACCACAGCGTACACAGCGCAAAACTTGGGAGAAGATGGGGTCTTCAGCCAGAGCGCGACGGCCGTTATCAAGGAATACAATGTGCATTTCCTTGGTTTCGTCTTGAGCAACTTCACATTCGTTAGCGCCGCCAATCCATGTGATGTACGAGGTCAAGGCTTGGCCAGTTGCGTTACGTGGCAAGACTTTCAAGGTGCGCAAAGCGTCGTGCATGCTTGGCACAAGCTTATCAAGGCCACAAAGAGCTACGTGGACGCGAGGCAAGGTCGTAACAAGACGTGCGTTGCCTTCGTTGGTGGCAAGGCCGATGGTGCCGCTTTCAGCAACAGCAAAGTTCGCACCAGAGATGCCCATGTCAGCTGTGGCAAAGTGGAAACGCAGTTCGCGACGTGCAACTTTAACCAGCTTCTGGATATCGACTTCTTGCTTTTGGCCAGTGACATCAGAGAACAAGTCCGCAACTTGATAACGGGACAAGTGGATAGCTGGCATAACCATGTGCGAAGGGCCTTCCTTACGCATCTGGATAATCCATTCACCAAGGTCCGTTTCCACAACTTCCATGCCATCATCTTCAAGACGATGGTTGAGGTGGGTTTCTTCAGCCGTCATGGACTTGGATTTAATAGCTTTTTTACAGCCAGCTTTCTTAGCGATGCGGGAAATGATTTCGTTAGCATCAGCAGCTGTACGGGCATAGTGCACGGTGATGCCGCGTTCTTCAGCCTTAGCTTTGAACTGTTCGTACAGCTCATCCATGTGCTGTGCGGCATAGTCTTTGGCGTCGGCAACTTCTTTAATCAAGGTCTTTTCGTCAATGCCTTGGAACGCATTGAGACGACCAGCACGGTATGCCACGGCAAAATTGTCCATGGTTTTACGCAGAAATTCGTTATCGAGGGACTCTTGCAAGTCTTGGCGGTAGGCCTTCATATTCTTCTTTTCCATGATTACCCCTCCACAATGATGAGATGCAGTTCAAGCGGACCGTGAACGCCAAGAGCCAACACACGTTCGATGTCAGCCGTACGGCTAGGACCAGAGATGAACGCAGTGAAGTGTGGCGTGCCTTGTTGCATCAACGTGGCCAAAATGTCTTCAGCTTCGTAGGACGTCTCAACAATCTTGGATTTAGGCAAAATGGCCAAGTGGTATTCGCAAACCATGGACGCAATACGCACGCTTTCGCTGTTGGAGTTCAACACGCATGTGCCTGTTTCTGCGATGCCAAGGTCAACGTGGGTCAAGCCGATATCAAAGCCACCAAGGAGCTTGCGCAAGCCGCTTTGCATGCAGATGATGCCACGTTCAGCACACAAAGCTGAGAAGGTTTCATATTCTGCTTCGCTGAGGTTTGGAGCTGCGATGATGCGGTCCGTAGCACTGTGGGTTTCTGCGTCGCCACCAGTTGGCATGATGAGGCAAGGTTCCTTTTTTTCACAGATATCAAGTGCATAGGCATATGCTTCTTGGATATTAGCTACTTCAACAACAGTTGCAGCAACAGCGCTTGCTTTTTCTCGCATTAATTGTACGAGATCTTTTGATTCGCTCATGAATATACTCTCCCTTTCAAATCTTTGTGTACACCCTAAAAAAACCGAGGTTTTTCCTATACGCACACGCAGAACAATTACGAGTTTTACGGCATGAATACCGTTGCAGCCTTACTCTATGATATGATGCGCCCATGAGGACACGAGCGCACCATGGATACATGTTTTATTGCGCCAACACGGTGCGTGTTGCTTGCGCGATTTCCAGCTCTTCGTTGGTTGGAACGACCAGAACAGCAACGGAAGAGTCGCTGCTGATGTGGCGTGGTTCACCGTTGCGGATTGTGTTGAGGTCCGCGTCGATGCTGATGCCAAGGTGTTGCATGTCAGCGCACACTTCAGCTCGGGTGAGGTCGTCGTTCTCGCCGATGCCAGCTGTGAAGACAAGGGCATCAATAGGGCCGAGGATTGCGATATACGCACCGATATTCTTTTTAATGCGGTAGGTGAACATTTCAAAGGCCAGCTGTGCTTTTTCGTTGCCAGCGGCACGGGCTGCATGCAAGTCACGCATATCGTTCATGCCGCAAATGCCTTTGAGACCGGACTGCTTATTCATGAGGTTGTCGACTTCAGCGCAGGTGTAGCCTTTTTCATCCATGAGATAGTGCACGATAGCAGGGTCAATGCTGCCGCAACGGGTCCCCATCATGAGGCCTTCAAGAGGCGTGATGCCCATGGTTGTATCAAGGCATTGGCCATTCTTCACCGCAGCCATGGAGCAACCATTGCCAAGGTGGCAGGTTATGATATTCAGTTTATCCACAGGTTTACCGAGATATTCTGCTGTCTTGTAGGTCACATAGTGGTGGGATGTACCATGGAAGCCATAGCGACGAATGTGCAAATCTTCGTACAAGCTGTATGGCAGTGGATATAGGAATGCCTTAGGTGGCATGGTTTGGTGAAATTTTGTGTCGAAGACGCCAACGTTGGGCAAGCCTGGGAAGAGTTCTTCGGCAACTTCGATACCAGCAAGGTTTGCAGGGTTGTGCAGTGGACCAAGTGGGAAGTATTTGCGAATGATGTTTTTAGCTGCCTCGTCGATGACCAAGGAGTCCTTGATTTCTTCGCCGCCCAAGAGGACGCGGTGGCCTATGGCATAGATTTCGGACTTGTCTTTGATGACGCCTTTCTCGCTATCTATGAGCACAGCAACAACGCGCTTCATGCCTGCTACGTGATTGGGGATAGGCGCTTTGATGACAATTTTTTCTTCTTTGTCTGTGTCTGGGTACATTTTACAGACGAGCTTACCCATGTCTTCGCCAATGCGTTCCACGAGGCCAGAGCACAATGGGCGCTCGGTGTCCATGTCGATGAGCTGGTACTTGATGGACGAACTGCCCGAATTGATGACTAAGATTTTCATTACTTTTCCTTATTATTAACATACTGAATGTGTATACAACATCCAGCTATATACCATGAGTATAGACTCTGAGCCTCAGTCCTGAGACCCATTTCCGAGCTTATAACAGTGCTGATTTACTAGGATTGCCGCCCTACTAATCGAGCGTATACACGGATTTACTAGGATTTCTGCCCTACCAACCGAACCTATACACGAATTTACCAGAATTTCCATCCTGCTAACCACCCGTATACACGGATTTACCAGAATTTCCATCCTGCCAAGCACACGTATAAACAGTGCTGATTTACTAGAATTTCCATCCTACGGACCGAACTTTCGTGCCCCACAATGAAAGCTTTTCGGTAGAGGGATGGGGGTTTGGGGGGCCGGGGG
>JAWXUA010000175.1:0-5161 GCA_044433065.1 Pseudomonadota bacterium | reverse complement strand
CCCTCCCTTCCTAAACTTTTTATTTGCGATGGTAGACCTCTCCTTGAATGTCGTTCGCGGCGCATGGTGGAGGAAGAAGGGAAGTTGCTCCCAAGCTACTTTTTTTCGCAATGGTTAGGAAAGATGACGCCTAGTTAGGTGGCTTCGATTGCCCAACTATGTATATTAACGGGACGTTCCTGCTGATTGCCTTTATGGGAATGTCGAGCAAGTATTTCTATCCTTTGCAAAAAATTGTCTTTTTTTCATAATTTCCACCAAACTTCATACGGAACCATACAGATTTTATTCAGCGAAATTTTGTAACGGCCACGATGAATTTTATCATAGACCTCCCCCCATGTGGCCGAGAACGATGTTCAAGACTACTCACTTTCTCCACAAATAAAAGTCTTTGAAAGGGAGGGGGTCTGTGGGAGGGAAAACTTTCTTCAGAAAGTTTTCCCTCCCCCAGCTTGTCCTAACTAAATCCCCACAAAAAAAGGAAAATCCATGACACAACATCCATGCGTATTGACCATAGCTGGTTCTGATTCTGGCGGTGGCGCGGGCATTCAGGCTGACCTCAAGGCCATGACGGTTTTGGGTGGTTTTGGCATGAGTGTTATCACGGCATTGACGGCGCAAAATGGCCTTGGCGTGACAGGGATTCACGCGCCTGAAGCGGATTTTGTGGGTGCGCAGTTGGACGCAGTGCTGTCGGGCTTTCCTGTGAAGGCGGCCAAAACGGGCATGCTTTTTTCAGCACAGATTATTGAAATGGTTGGAAAAAAGTTAGGTACTGTGGATTTTCCTGTGGTGGTGGATCCTGTTTCTGTGAGCCAGAGTGGCCATAAGCTTTTGCAAGAAGATGCTGTGGAAGCTTTGGTGAAGTGGATGTTGCCGAGGGCTGACTTGCTGACACCTAATCGTCCTGAAGCAGAAATGCTTGCTGGCATGAAGATTGACACAGCGGACGATGTGCGTGAAGCGTGCACGAGAATTTTGGCCATGGGACCCAAGGCTGTTTTGCTCAAGGGTGGTCACTTTGAAGAGAGCGGCGACACCTTACTTGACTGGCTTGCTTTGTCTGACGGCACTTTGGAAGCTTTGCCGCAAGCTAGAGTAGACACGGTGAATAATCATGGCACGGGTTGTACCTTGTCGGCAGCCATTGCGACGTACTTAGGGAAAGGGTACGCATTAAGAGAGGCAGTGCTTGCAGGGCAGGCATATTTGAATTTGTGCTTGCGTATGAGTTATACTCCTGGTGAAGGTTGCGGGCCACCAAATCATGTCGCACCTTGGCAAAGAGAAGCATAAAAATTTTGCATATTGATAGGAATGCGAGAGCTGCCTGTGGGCACGTTCTCGCATTTTTTTATCAATATAATATAAGGGGCTCGAACTTGTGCTTTGTGCTTGGGGCAGTGTAGACTGCTTTTTATGTTTTCTTTATGCTATTTTCTTGTATTTAGTTGACATTGCTTGATTTCTGGTGATAGCTGAAGTACATAAGCGTATTGATACAGTTATGTGAGGCATTTTATGTACACAATGCTTGAAGATGTTGTTTTGCATAATGATGGTAAGGCGGACTTTTGCTTTCTTGGCCGTTTGTTTTCAGAGTGCTCATGGTTTGACGCTGAAAGCCAAACTATGACGCGGCAGAAGCTGTTTATTACAGAAAAAAACGAACAAGTTTACTATGTTATGACTGCTCGCCAAGGTGTGCGCTCGCATCGCGCCTATGGCTTGCGGCTTTGTGGTGATCGTTGCACTATGTTTGATGGTGTGGCAGAAATCACAATGCAACTACCCTTATTGATGCTCGCTGTGCGTGCGCTATGCGGCTTTGATAAGGCTGGCGAGCAAGTACTAGCCCACATTGAAGAAACCCTTAAGGCTGCCAACGCATAAGCGGTGGCCTTTTTTTATGTGTAAAATTGCGGCATTGATGATGTAAAAATATTGCGTAAGGCTGTAGGGAAGAGGGCAAATGTTATGATGAATTGTACTCTTGGCGACGAAAAAGAGACTGGGGCAGCTAGTAAACTTAATGGTGCGCAAGACTGCGTAGCGGCAGCTGGGGGCACGGCTCAAGATGGTGCTTTGCCGCCAGCGAAGAAGCCACGTAAAAAAATGTCCACTGGCCGCAAATGGCTTTGCTTTTTCCTCGTCATGACTGGGCTTTACGGCATATGGTTGGCTGTAGGTGGATTTTGGTTACCACCGTTCACACGCGATACCTTGCAAGAGGCTTTGCGCGAAAAATTTCGCACAGAAGCGAGCGTTGAGCGTGTAACATTCAATCCGTTTACGTTTAACCTCGTCATTCATAACGTTGTTATTCCCAATCCAGATGGTAATGGCGTTTTATTTAGCTGTGAAGCCTTGGATTTTTCGCCCACAGCAAGTGGTGCGCTTGAACTTGCACCAGGTCTTGCCCATGCAAAGCTTATCAATCCTGTCATTGACGTAACCTACTTTGGTGATGGGCGTTTTTCCTTTTCACAGGCTTTAGAAAATGTCATGGCAACAGATTCTGATGCCGAGGGTGCAGTTGAGCCTGTTGTAGTAAAGGCAGAGAATGCTGAACCAGAACCTCTATTTCCTTTCATTGTCACGGATTTCGAGCTTGTGAATGGTAGTATCAATTACCGCAATAATGTTTTAGATGTAGAACACCATATTACGGATATTAATTTTCTTGTTCCGTTTACATCTACAGTGCAGTCGCATAAAGAAAGACCTATTACGCCAACATTATCTGCAAAAATTAACGGTAGTTTAATGCAGATTGAAGCGAATACCTTGCCTTTTACAGACGATTTTGCCACAACGTTTAGTATTGTGACGGACCCTATCAGTCTGAGTCCATTTAAAAAATATGTTCATGACTATACCGAAGTCGAATTAGTCGATGGTGATGCAAAAATTCTTTTGCATTTTGGCGTGCGTCGTCTTCGCAACGCAGAGATTGAGCTTGGTTTTGGGGGTTCACTCTTTGTTAATAACTTTGCCTTGCAAAGTCCATCTGGCGAAACAGTGGCTTCATTGCAGTCTGGTGAGGTGTCCATTGATACATTTACCTTGGCTGAACGTCGGGTTTCCTTGGATAGAGTGGCTTTAGATGGCTTGTATGTGAAGGCTTGCAAAGGGCTTGATGGCGTTATCGATTGGCAAGCTTGGATAGCTGATGCGCAGAAGAATTTTGAAATCAAAAATGCGCCCAAAACTGATGCAGCTGATACTGAAGAAGTCGCACAAGCAACTGAAAATATAGCAAAAAGTGATAGTGATACAGAAGAGGCTTCTGCCTTTATTGTTGAAGGCGCAACCCTTGCTTTGACCAATAGTAAGATTGTATGGCGCGATGAAAGCCTTGTGGGCGACAAAGAAATTGCGGTGACAGATATCAATATTGCTGTGCCGAATTTCAATACAGCTGACGATGGTTATCTTGCCTATGATGTGAAGTTTGGCATTAATAACAGTGGTTTAGTGTCTATTGCTGGCGATGCAACCATGAACCCAGCTACAGCCACAGCCCGTGTCAACGTGACGGATATTCCGCTTCAGGTTGGGCGACCATTCCTTGGCCATAGCCTCATTTCAGACGTCCAAGGCTTATTTGGTGCTGAGGCTCTTGTGGCGTATGGCACTGTTATTTTAGCTGGCGATGAAATAGTGAGCGAAGCTGCGTCGAACGATGCAACGGCACAGGCCAATTTAGAAGGCCCAGATGGATTAGATGGACCAGATAGATTAGACGAGCAAGCCAATGCTGTGCGCGAAAAAGTTCGCCGCGAAATATTAGCTTCAACGTCAGATATACCGCCAGTGATTGTGGACTCTGCAAGCGTTTGGGTACGCGATTTCTCCATGGGCCGTGCAGGTAAATCCGATGCGCAAGCCCTTATATCCTTTGAAAAAGTTATCTTGTCCGGTGTGAATATTGATACCACAAAGCAACGCATTGTGGCGGATGAGTTGGCCTTAAAGGGACCTTCCATACACACAACGCTCAATAAGCTCAACGAACCTATGGTGCAGTCCGTAGATGGTTGGGTCAAGGCCGCTGAGTATGGCGCAAGTAAAGACAAGGCACAAAACGTCGCTGAGACTAAGCAAAGCGCGACCGCTGCCAATAGCAGCACCAGCGAGACTTCTCCGCTCAAAGACTGGACCGTACAATTGAAGGCTGTGACCATGGCAGATGGCCGTGTGCACGCGGATATGGTGCGCGGTAAGAACAATAAAGTTTTGTCCATGGGCACGTTCTCAGGCATGGCTTTCAAGGCAGGGCCCATATCGCTCGACATGTCTAAGACCGTGGATTTCTCCTTTGAGACGCAGTGGCAAGAAAAAGGCCATGTGCATGTAGCTGGCAACGTTAAGCCCGATCCACTTGATGTGAATATGACCATCAAGGCTAAGCAAATGGATTTGTCGCCTTTTGATGGCCTTATATCGGCACAAACAGATTTACAAATTGCTGGTTTTTTGCAGACCGATATGCAATGCCGTGCTCAGATTAAGGCCAAGGATAGTACGCCAAGCGTTACTTTGAGCGGTAATACGAGCGTGCAAAATTTGGCTTTGAAAGAGTTTGGTACGTCGGATAATTTCTTTTCACTGCGCAATTTTGACGTGAAAAATGTTGCCATTGATTCTGAAAAAATGGCTGTTAAAATTGGTGCGGTGAAAGTGGACTCGCCATATCTTTCCATTAAATTGGATAAATATGGTGTGAGCAATGCTGAGCGTGCCATGATGCCGGATGCTGCTAAGGCCAAGTATGAGGCCGCTAAAAAGGCTGAAAAGGCGAAAAAAACGCAGGATGCAAAGAAGCCTAGCGAAACGCAAGCTGCAAGCAGCGAAAGCGAAGCAGAGGCCGACACACAAAGTACCGTGAGCCAACCACCTAATATGGTGAAGTTTTCGTCCTTTGTCATGGATGGTTTGACCGTAACTGGTGGCAGTGCTCTCTTTGAGGATGGGCGCTATACTCCGGCTTTCCGTCTGCGCACAAGTTCCCTTGCAGCCACGTGTACCAATTTCTCGTTGGCCGCAGATAGTCGCTCTAAGGTCAATGTGACAGCCATTGTGGGTGGTGCGCCTTTTGCCATGCAGGGGACCATGAACCCTGTGACCATTCCGCCTTTTGGAATTTGAGTAA
>JAWXUA010000174.1:0-5181 GCA_044433065.1 Pseudomonadota bacterium | reverse complement strand
CTTTGTGGCTAAGGCTTAAAAAACAATTTCGGAACTGAGTTTTTTTGTCCGTTGAAATGACTTCTTTTGCCCTGTGCCCCCTTCTTTGGTGTAGACCCCTTCTTTGGTGTAGACCCGAAATCCCTCAAAACGAAAAAAGCACCTAAGTCTTTCGACCTAAGTGCTTAACGTTCTTGGTTGCGGGGGCAGGATTTGAACCTACGACCTTCGGGTTATGAGCCCGACGAGCTACCGTGCTGCTCCACCCCGCGACATGTTCTCTGCATCGTTGTGAACTTCGTCACCGTGCGAGAAGGAATGTCTACGCACATTGGCTCGAACCGTCAAGCATTTACTGACATTCTGCAGCTTATTAGTAATGTGTGAAATCCGCCAAAACGAAAAAAGCACCTAAGTCTTTCGACCTAAGTGCTTAACTTTCTTGGTTGCGGGGGCAGGATTTGAACCTACGACCTTCGGGTTATGAGCCCGACGAGCTACCGTGCTGCTCCACCCCGCGACATGTTCTCTGCATCGTTGTGAACTCCGTCACCGTGCGAGAAGGAATGTCTACGCACATTGGCTAGAACCGTCAAGCATTTTTTTAAAAAAAGATGTTTTTCTTGAAAAAAAGTTGTGGCCAAGGGAATTTCAGCAAAAAAGCAGGCTTTTCAGTCCGGAAACAGCTTCGTCAGTCCGAAAATAACCCTTCATCACGACCAGACCGTCTGCACGAAATGACCTTTCATCCGAAAACAGCTTCGTCAGTCCGAAAATAACCCCTCAGCACGACAAGACCGTCAGCATGAAATGACCTTTTATCCAAAAATAACCGTTCATCACGACCAGACCGTCAGCATGAAATGGCCTTTCACTCCCAAAACAGCTTCGTCAGCACGAAAATAAGCTGTTCACTCTAAAATAAGTATTCATCACGAAAGCACCGGCCAAGCGCGAAGGAGGGGAACGCTTGACCGGTGCTCGTATGTTCTACACTGAAGGGACCGTTGTGTGGCTTACACTAAAGGGACCGTTGTGTGGCTACACTGAAGGGATGTGCAGCTGATTAACGTAGTGCCTAGGAGGTATCAATAACGTAGTGATATGTCCTGAGCTTATGGGCAACTTATTCAGCTGGGGCTGCTTATGGGCAACTTATTCAGCTGGGGCTGCTTGTGGGCAACCTATTCAGCTGGGGCTGCTTGTGGGCAACCTATTCAGCTGGGGCTGCTTGTGGGCAACCTATTCAGCTGGGGCTGCTTGTGGGCAGTTTTCTGGGCAACCTTGAGGACCACGTGGACCCTTGTCACCCTTTTCACCGTGAGGTCCCTTTGGGCCTTTTTCACCATGAGGACCCTTGCCACATTCTTGACCCTTAGGACCATGAGGTCCCTTGCCGTCCTTGTGACCATGAGGTCCCTTGCCACATTCTTGGCCCTTAGGACCATGAGGACCCTTGTGACCCTGTTGGCCATGGAAACCATGTGGGCCCTTATGACCCTGTTGACCACGGTCGCCTTCCAAAGCCTTCATGGCGAACTGCGTTTCGATGCCAATTTCTGCGGCCATGCGAGCATCAAGTGCAATCGCTGCGTCGCGCATTTGTTGGCGCAAATCAATGATGTCGTCGGTGACTTGGGTCAAGACCTTCATGTCTGTGATGGTGTCATCAGAGATGGCCTTGAGCTGTGCGCGCTTAGCCCACATTTGGTCACGAACTGGAGCCATGTTCATCTTGTGCTCTTCCATGATGCTGAAGAACAAGGCTTTTTTGTCGTCGTCGAGCTCAGCAAAAGCTTCGTGGAATGCATCTTGTGGGCCACATTGCTTCATGCGTTCAGCACGTGGGCCCTTCTTGTCACCCTTTTGGCCGTCCTGTGGAGCTGCCATAGCGTTGCTTGCGATGAAGGTGAAAGAAAGGATGCCAGTCAATGCCAAGATACCGATGGTGCGTGCGTTAGTCATGATTAATCTCCTGAATTATTAGGTTTTCTTTTGTGTTATGTGGTGTGCCAATTATTGACTATGATTTTTGCCAATGGTCGTTGTACTTTTGTGAGCAGGTCTTAAGTCTGCCTTCTCAAGACCTGCTTTGCATGGAGAACCCTACCTAGCGAATGTTGATGCCTGGAAGGGAAACGCTGACATGTCCGTTGCTGATGCTGATGCCAAAAGGACTTGGTGCTGCATGATGTACCACATGGGTGACCTTTTGTGGTGCACGGTGTGCGTTGTGGTTTTGGGCTTGCTTTGGAGCTTGCTGTGGAGCTTGTCTGTTAGCTTGCTGTGGAGCTTGTCTGTTAGCTTGCTGGGCAGGCGCCTTGGTCACAACTGTGTGCACTGTGGTCTTTTCAACCTGCACTACTTGCTTGGTATTATTATGATTGTCGTTGCCACGGGCTTCTGCGTCGGTTGCGTTGCAGGTAAAGCTTACAAAGGCGGCCATGGCCAGAATGCTGAGTGTGCGTTGGATAGTCGTCATGTTTTTGCTCCTTTTTACAAGATGCCTTGTGGCGTTATTTTTTTATTGCTTATGGGCTTCGCTACCGAGTGTCGCCTTATGCTTTAAGATATAGCAAGCGCCGTGCCAAAACTATGCACTTTGAGGCGTCTTCATGAAATAAAAATGTGAGTATTATATAAGTCATTATAATATAAAAGTATTTGCCATCATAAAAAATCACAGGACAGTACGTAAACGTGTTCACACAACCATGCCACCTGCATGCCACCTTAGGTGACGGGCCATTTTTCTGCATTTTTTGCACGTCTGGCAGCTTTTCTGCCCCCAAAAGCTGCATAAACCTGTATAAAAATCATACAGTGCACCATGCTACAGCCGCGACCTGTCTATTTTATGGACAGTGGGCGCTCATATGGCCTCCAAATGAAGCCTATACGGACCATGAAGCCATGAAAGCGCGGCGGCTCCCATGCCTCGATGTGTAAAAATCATACACTTGTGGCTTTGTGGCCATAAAAGCCATTGTTTTTCCTTTGAAAGTGTATAAAAATCATACAGCGTACACCATAGCTATGCCACTCCAGACCATTTCACACCGGCTCTATCATATATATAAGGATGCAAAGGATATGACACCAAGCTCAACGCCATCGCCTAAACAAGAAATCAACGCTTGTGATGAACTCTCGCCAACGGCAGGCCAAGCTCGCTTCGGCTTCTCACCATGGATAGCTCTGCTTGTGGCCATTGTCCTGTGCCTTGCCACCTTGGGCAGCGTCTTCTCCAATTATCATGGTGCTGTCACGACTATGGAGCGTATCTTGCTTGAGAAGGGTGCTTCGCTCATCAGGTCTTTTGAGGCTGGGGCTCGAATGCGCATGCGGCATGCTTCGGATATCCGTCTGCAATTGTTGCTTGAGGAGATGGCGAGTCAGGAGGACATCCGCTTCACTGCTGTCATCAGCAAGGAAGGGCTTATTTTAGCGCACAGCGATCCTGCTCTTATTGATACGTGGCTTGTGGATGGGGTGCAGCTAGAAACTCCCACGACAGCAGCATTGTCTGATGGTATAAATGATAGTGCTGGTAGTATAAATAATAGTGCCGATAGTATAAATCATGACACTGATGTTATAAATCATAATGCTGACGCTATAAATAATGGTCCAGATGTGATAAATAATGACCATGATGTTATAAATCATAATCCAGATAGTATAAATAATGGACCTAGTGTTATAAATAATGACAATGATAGTATAAATAATGGTCAAGATAGTATAAATCATGACCCTGAAGTTATAAATGATAGTTCAGATAGTATAAATAATGCATCTGATATGATAAATCATAATCCTGATATTATAAATGCATCCTTTGACGCCACAGACGTACCGCAATGGCACATCATGACCTTAGGCGGCACAACATCCTTTGTGGTCTATGAGGCATTCAATCCTCTGCACGAAATGGGTTCTGGCCCGAATAACGGTGGCCCTCGCGATGGGCTTCGTGACGGACTTGCTGGTGGGCTTGGTGACGGCAGGCCAGACCGACTCAGTGGCCCCAAACACAGCAGCCATACCCTACCAGAGCGGCCCAAAGAGTTTTGGGATACCATTACGAGCTTGCGGAGCACCAATACCGATGGTGCCATCATGCTTGTGGGCCTCAACATCGAGCCATTAGATGCCGCCCAAGCCCAAGACCGCCGTATCCGCACTTTGGTCCTCATCCTTTTGCTTGGTTCAGCTTTGCTCAGTGCCTTGGCCTTATGGCGTTTCCAAAAAGAGCGCCTCGCCCAGCAGAAAGAGCGTATGGCCCAGCAAAAAGAGCGTATGGCCCAGCAAAAAGAGCGCCTCGCCCAGCAAAAGGAACAGCAGGCCCTAGCCCAAGCTCAACAATCCCTTGAAAAAGAACAACAAGCTTTGCTCAAAGAACAGCTCGCCCAACAAAAGGAACAGCAGGCTCAAGAGCAAGTCCGCGCTCTCGAAGCAGAAATCCGCCAACGTGAAAAGCAAGCGGCCATGGGGCATCTTGCCGCTGGTGTGGCCCATGAGCTGCGCAATCCCTTGAGCTCCATCAAGGGCTATGCCACGTATTTTGGTACGCGTTTTCCTGAGGGTAGCGAGGACCGCCATGCTGCTGCCATCATGGTGCAAGAAGTTGACCGGCTTAACCGCGTCATTACGGACCTCATCAACCTTGCTAAACCTTCGGATTTACACCTTGTTGACCATGATGCCACGGCTTTGCATCTGCTTGTGGACCGTGCTTTGCGGCTCATCCATCACGAAGCTGTTGCCCGTGGCGTTACCGTGCATTTCCATTGTGCCGCGGACCTGCCTAACACTGCGCTCGACCCTGACCGCTTCCTGCAAGCCTTGCTCAATGTCTGGCTCAATGCCCTCGACGCCTTTAAGGCCACTTCGCAGCAGCTCTCGACTCCTGACGCAAGCCCAGCCCAAGAGCGTTCCCTGTACGTTGACCTCACTGGTTCAGCCAACGGTAAACTCCACGTCACCACCCGTGACACTGGCTCTGGCATCGCACCCGATCAACTGTCTAAAATCTGTGATCCCTATTTCACCACCAAACCACAAGGCACTGGACTCGGACTCGCCATCGTGCAGAAAATCATCGAAGCCCATGGTGGTAGGATGGATGTCGTGTCTGAAGTTGGTGTCGGCACTGTGGTCGATTTTGTGATGTAGTGTGTGTGGTGGGGGGGGGGAGAG
>JAWXUA010000173.1:0-5236 GCA_044433065.1 Pseudomonadota bacterium | reverse complement strand
TTTAAAATTGCCAAAATTTGACTGTCGGTGTAGCGAGATTTTTTCATGTAGGATCTCCTTCGTTCAGTTTACGAGAAAATTCTACTTTTCAAAAGTACTTTTTAATGGGGGGATTACCATGCCATTTCTGTCCAATGCGGATATACGTAATGTCCGTCACCCATACCTTGGTTGGCTCGGCAACGGCAAATTGTCGTTTTAAAAGGTTTTCGGCGAGTGGCTCCGTATGCTTGGAATCAGTTGTGGTCACATATTTTCTTGGCAGCCGACAACGCAGGCCCATGTCCTGCATATGGCGCGCAACGCCCATATGATTATTGGGCGACTCACTGTTTTGAAGGCCTCTTCAGAACGCAAGTCGGCGGTTGGCCTGATTTTACAGGGGAAACTTCCAGCTGCTCCTTTGTGCTCCATAAAAAGCGTCAAAATACGTGCTTTAAGTTGTTCATTCTGTTGTGATCTAGATGACTTAGGCCGCGCTAGCCACATGTAAAATCCGCTCTGAGAGGCTCCCAGTATTTGGCACATCTTCTTCACTGAAAATAGTGAGCGGTATTCCTTGATGGTCTGGAATACTACGGCTCACTACACGGGGTCCTGCTGGAGATGCCAAGGATTTTTTTTAAGATGTCGCGCTCTATCTCTGTGTTTTTTAAGCGCTTTTCAAGACTTCGAATTATGCGTTCTTGCTCTGTGGACATGGGATTTCCCTTGCCCCCATCGTATAAAGAAAAGCAATTTTTTATGCGTGTCACTCTCTTGCCGCCAACGGTACAGAAGGTCTACTGAAATGCCTAAGCTTTCAGCAACATCTGTTACTGTTCGGCCTTTCTCTTGGCCCACTTTTAGTCCAGATGAACCGCATTACGCTTGAACTCTGCATCCTAACTACGACGTGTACGTTTTGCCATTTCATACCCCTTTGTCAGAGAATACTGGCTGAACTCACTCTCCACAAGTCTGTAGCAAGTTCAGAAAGTCAGTATGGCCGGTAAGCGGATGAAGCTCTCTAAGTAGTGTGACTACTTGCGGAGCGAGGGGGACTATATGTTTACGTCGCATTTTCATACGCTCTGGTGGAATATGCCATTCATCAGTGCTGAAGTTGAACTCTGCCCAGCGTGCGCAACGGAGTTCGCTAGGGCGAACAAAAATATATGGTGCTATTTTTAGTGCGAGGCGTACCACGAGATTACCACGATAGGCATCAATATTTTTTAAAAGGAGGGAAATTTCTTTAGGATTTGTAATAGTTGCAAAATGTTTCACGTCAACAGGTTCAAGCTTTGCACGTATACCCACCGTCGGATTGCGCTCAGCTCTATCCGTACTTATAACGAAGTTAAAAACCTGTGAGCAAATATTCAGCACACGATGCGCCGTTTCATTGGCGCCCCTCTGTTCGATACGGCGAAGCACGTCAAGAACCTCCAAGGCTCCGGCACATAAACGTCATCGTCTCCAAAAATACGCGCACCCAGTGACGTCTTTCCCGAACCCGACGGACCTACAATGAGGCCAATTTGCCAAGCCTCTTGCTCAATGGCAAGTCGGCCTGAATCTTAAACGTTGACTCATCAACATTGAAAAGAGATCGCACACACGCACTGCGGTAGCCGTTACACTCTGGGCTTTTATGTTCGATAGCGATTCTCATACGCGTACCGCCTTGCATTTATAGCCGCCATTTTGCAGGGCGACGAGCGTAGCTTTGTGCTCGCTTTCGTCTTTGCAGATAACCACAATGCCAAACTGTTCTTTGTACTTAAAACCGTTTACCGTTGGCGTTTTCGGTGCCAGAGGAGGTAACGGCGCGTTCTTCATGGTCATGAATTTGGTCCCGACGGCTATCTTGGAGTAGCTCTGCGTTGAAACTCATGGTTTTCAGCGTGTTTATCTTTTTACAACGAGTGCATTTAATTTCAATTTCCCCTTGGCCTTTTGCCAAAAGTTTACCGCAAGCCGTGCAACGCAATTCATATTTTTTCATGTTCGTATTATATTGTTGCCCCAATAGCGTCCGTCTGTTACCCATTTTTTGCCGAGTGTATTCATATCTTGGCTTTATGATTGGCGGAAACTCTGCATATTGTTGTCGCAATATGTAGGGCCGTGGTGCGGTGGTCTGATACTGCATCGGTGGGGGCGTTGTCTGCGCCCCTGCTACTTTCCGTAGACCTACTATGCGTGAATTATTCATTTTTGTCCGTAAAGGACGCAAACCATGCGGAAAGCTCGCGTTTTCCATAATAAAAGCGCTATTTTATACTTATGTTGCCTTTAGGCCAGTGCATCAAGGTGTAAATTTATGACTCAAATTTCTTTATTACTCATTTTATTGAACGACTATGCTGTGATTTCGCCTATATAATGGAAAGCTGTTTAGGAGGATTGCTATGGATTGTTGCAAGTGCAAAAAGTACGGTTGGGAAGACCCACAGGAAGGCACTATACCAGATGGCACAGGCAAGATGTATTGCATATTCCATGCTCCGGCTGAATTAAAGAAGGGGAAAGAGAAAGAGTTGGAGTTAGAAAAAGCAGTTTATAGGCGTATTGGTAGTATTGCTGCAATGGCTCGAAGAGAGAGAAATGATATTGAACGTATATGCAATTTATCTGGTACGGATTTTACATGTGAGCTAAACTTAGCTATCCTTGATGAGGAGGACGACGCTTTTACTTTCTTAACTCTGTTTGAAAATTGTACTTTTAGAAAAGAAGTAAATTGTAGGCACGTCCAATTTCATAAAGATATATATTTTACAAGTTCACAATTTTATAAAAAAGTAACTTTTGAAAATGCTATTTTTCATAGTAAACCTAATTTCGATTATGTTATTTTTGAATCAAAATCTTGCTTTTGTAAGGCTACATTTCATCAAGATGTAAGCTTCAACAGCCTACAATTGTATGATCATAGTGATTTTACAAAAACAATATTTGCAAATGCAGCTCTATTTTACAATGCTGAATTTTATTCAAATGTAATTTTTTATGATACACATTTTGAAAATGATGTTCTCTTTAATAATGCTACACTTGATAGAATAGCAACTTTAGGCTTTATCATGTGTAAAGTTAATGGTAACTTTATTATTGACGATGCTACACTCAAAGGACGAGTTATTTTTGATGAAATACATACGAATAAACATTTATCCTTTAAGAAATCTAATATTGGACATGCTTCCTTTAAACACTCTAAATTTGAAGAGCCTCCTATTTTTGAGCATACAAACCTTAAAAAAGCAGATTTTATAGAAGCACCAATAGAAGACTTTAAATTTATGGGTTGTTTTTGGCCTGAGTCACATGGCCGTGTAGTAACTTATGATAGTCGTAAAATAGATGGCCTCGGCTACTTTTCTTTATCAAATGTCGAAAATATAGACTTTTTTCCAGAGGAAAAAGCTCCTTCTCTTTACTTACTTGAGGATCTTTACCGTCGCTTAAAGAAAGTTGCCAAAGATGAGATGGACGAAAGGCTTGTTTCTGACTTTCATTACGCAGAAAAAGAAATACGCAGACTTCGAGCTTTACGTATTTTCAATGATGATGAAGATGTGCGGCACGATCGGGATGTGCCATTTACATATAAAGAAATGTGGCGTGCTCTTAGAACCTATATAATCTTATGTCTTTATAAGCTCATTAGTGGATACGGTGAGGCTCCGTTTAAGGCAGGGGGGTGGTTGTTATCCCTTTGTTTTTTACCACTAATTTTATTAGATTTACTTCCATATCCAGTTACGACAGGAGGAGTACTAGAGATAGATTTATGGGCAATGCCCTTTGCAGATGTATTTCAAAATTGGATATACTTCTTTCCCCTTGTGAAGCTGCCAGATGCTTCTTGTGCTGGAGGATTGTCAAGGCTACTTATGTTGATTTCACAAATATTTATCACCATCCAAGCTGCCCTCTTCGGTTTCGCTTTACGCAACAGGTTTAGGCGCTAAAATCTTCACACCAAAAAAGCCCAGTCATTCGGTTTTTCCCGAACACTGGGCTTTTCCACATTCCTGCACCAAAACCTACGCCACAGGCTCCACAGGCCACGGCGTATCATACCCACCGCCATCCCAAGGGAAGCCGTCCTCGCTAGGTAGGTCTCGAAGCTCTTGCCGATAGGTGAGCCAAGCAGTGTACTCGTTAGCAGTCAGCGTCGTCGCAACACCCAAGTCCATCTGCTTCGCATGACGGCTTACAATCCAGTTGCACGACGTGATGCGGTCATCACGCATCCTACGCACACGCTCAGCAAGCTGTTCTGTTGTCAGCGGTGTTGGCTCCACCGTTGGGAATACCTTCTCCACCACAACACCATCCACAACTTCCTCATTCCATGCAAGCTTGACGATAGCGCCATCAAGCAGGACTTCATTGTCCTTCAAGACGCGTACACCGGCTTCAATCAGCTCAGTCACAGTGGCTTGACGCATAATGTCATCTTCAACGATGGGATAGCCACTGAAGGGGAGTGTGTGGCTCCAGACTGCTACAGGGGTGTTATAGTGTTCTTCAAGGCTAGCCTTGAATTCGGGAGAGTATACGCCTTCTGCTATGTGAAGACACACAAGGCTTTCAGTGAGGGACGTAGGGGATTTGTAGTAATATATAGACATATGATTTCCTTTTATCCTATTTAGATGGTGTACGTTTGGTCTTCAGCAAACACTGGAGTTCCATTCTGCAGAGATGAAGATTTGACCCCAATAGTGTAGTACGTGACGCCGTCAGTGCTACTTATTAAGTTTAACGTATATTGCTCACCATCTACAATAATGTAACTTAAACCCTCATTAAAAGGTACATATAGTCTCCCAAGTTTAGACAAATCATGACCACTCCGATACGTATATAATGTTAGCACATTTCCGTTGTCTGGACTTATAGAGCCAATAGCCCCAGAGGGAGAGTATGTACTCCCAAACGATGTTTTTGTATAACCAGTAGCATAGTCTGTAGGCAGAATAATCTCCTTAGTAGCGCCACGTGTAAGATGCTTTGCCAGCCGTCATCGTTCCGCTCCAGAAAACAGGTGGTGCAAACACCTCCCTAATCCAGTAGTCCACCCCATTCTTAGAGAACTTCAACCTTGGCGCCTCACCTGCCAAAGTCTCATCAGTAGTCAGCTCAGCGTATTTGCCACCAATCATAACGTTCACAGCATCAAGGAGTTCAATACTCCGCGACGTGCTACCTCTTTAAGTGTAATACTAGCCATACTAAT
>JAWXUA010000172.1:0-5344 GCA_044433065.1 Pseudomonadota bacterium | reverse complement strand
AATAAAGAACGCCTTGGCGCCAATGCTATGCTCGGCGTGTCCCTTGCTGTTGCCCGTGCTGCTGCGAGCTTCCTTGGCCTTCCGCTGTACCAATACCTTGGTGGCGTGAACGCGAAGATTTTGCCTGTGCCTATGATGAACATCATCAATGGCGGCGCACATGCTCCAAATAACTTGGATATCCAAGAATTTATGATCATGCCTATTGGCGCGGCAACTTTCCGCGACGGTCTGCGCATGGGTGCTGAAGTCTTCCATTCCTTGAAGGCTCTTCTGCAAGCTGATGGCCACATCACCAGCGTTGGCGATGAGGGCGGCTTTGCTCCTAATTTGAAGGACCACGACGAAGCGTTCCATTATGTGACCCGCGCTATTGAAGAAGCTGGCTACATCCCTGGTACGGAAATCGCGCTTGCTGTGGACGTTGCTGCTTCTGAGTTCTACAAAGATGGCCGCTACGAATTGGCAGGCGAAGGCAAGTCTTTCACGGCATCTGAAATGGTTGATTGGCTTGTGTCCTTCACCGAAAAATATCCGCTCATCTCCATTGAAGATGGTATGGCTGAGGGCGACTGGACTGGTTGGTCCGAACTTACCTACAAGCTTGGTGGTTCCATCCAGCTTGTTGGCGACGATATCTTCGTAACCAACCCAGATATCCTTGCTGAAGGCATCGACGAAGGCGTAGCGAACTCCATCCTCATTAAGCTCAATCAAATCGGTACCTTGACTGAAACGCTTGATACCATTGAAATGGCTAAGCAAGCTTCGTACACCACAGTCATCTCCCACCGTTCTGGCGAAACCGAAGACCATTTCATCTCCGACCTCGCTGTTGGCCTCAATGCTGGCCAAATCAAGACCGGTTCCCTCAGCCGCAGTGACCGCCTCGCTAAGTACAACCAACTCCTTCGCATCGAAGAAGATCTTGACGACGCTGGCATCTACTACGGTCCTATGATTGCTGCTCACTTCGGTTACGAAGAAGTGTACGAATACACTTGTGGCGACGATTGCGAATGCGATGAAGATTGTGGCGACGACGCATGCGACTGTGGCTGCAACGCTGGCATTGCTTGCGACTGCGAAAAATAAGCCGCTCAAAAATTCGTATGCCTTAGCCCTCATGCTTTTCAGGTAATACCAACGTGTTAGCTGGGGCAATTCCATGCATATACAAAGGCGGCTCGCAAGGGTCGCCTTTTGTCTTCTATATTTCCTTTTTGGCAGGCTCTATTTTTTTTAGGCTTCATTTTTTGTACGTTCCATTTTACGGAGAACACCATGCTTATTCTCGACGGTAAGGCCACTGCGGCCACCATTCGCCAAGAACTCCACCAAGAAATTCTCGACATCAAAGCCTCCAACCCTGCGGCCACGCGCGTTCCTGGTCTCGCCGTCATCCTTGTTGGCGAAGATCCAGCCTCCCAAGTCTACGTCCGCAATAAAGAGCGTGCTTGTGCCGAAGTTGGTTTCATGTCCGAAGCCCTTCACCTGCCTGCCGACACCAAGCAAGAGGACCTCGAAGCCCTCATCGTGGAGCTTAACAATCGTTCCGACATCGACGGCATTCTCTTGCAGCTGCCACTGCCCAAGGGTCTCGACTCCCAGCGTTGCCTCGACACCATCGCACCTGACAAGGACGTGGACGGCTTCCATCCCATGAATATGGGTCGCCTCGCTCTCGGTCTCCCCGGCTACCGCCCATGCACCCCAGCTGGTGTCATGAACCTTCTTGAACGCTATAAGCTCTCCCCAGCAGGCAAAAAGGCTGTTGTTGTGGGCCGTAGTAACATCGTGGGCAAGCCTCTTGCCATGATGCTCGGTGCCTCCGGTCCCTACGCCAACGCTACCGTGACCATCTGTCACTCCCGTACCGCTGACCTCGCCGAGCAATGCCGTGAAGCCGATTTCCTCTTCCTCGCACTCGGTCGCCCTAATTTCGTCACCGCTGACATGGTCAAGGAAGGTGCCGTCCTCGTTGACGTGGGTATCAACCGCACCGACGACGGCCGTCTCGTAGGTGACTGCGACTTCGATGACGTGAAATCCAAAGTCGCCGCTATCACGCCTGTCCCCGGTGGCATCGGTCCCATGACCATCGCTCAGCTCATGGTCAACACCGTGCAATCATGGAAATTACGTTTGGGATTGTAATGACTGTGGGCTCTGTCCCTAGCCCCCCGCTTAGGGTGTGTCTTCAAACTAGATTATTTTGTTTTTCTGGCGAGGCGGACGAAGTCTTTTACGAAGGGCGCGTATATAGACATACGTAACCGTAGTAGAAGGCGAGTCCAACGAAGCCAGAAAGCAAAAGAAGCAGTTTGAAGACACACCCTAGGGCTTAGGCCCTTTTGAACCCATCTAGGCAAGCGGCCTCGCTCCCTCTTCGAGGTAGCGAGGCCGCTTGCTATTTTTTATGGTAATTCTTTGTGGCGAGGGTGTTTTGTCGTTGTATGTGACATCGGAAAGGGGATATGTGTAATAATGGATAAGTATTTGTTTAAATTTGATTTTCTATGAGAATAGTTTTGCTGTAGTCGCGATATAAAATTTCACTCAATAGTATTTGTGTGGAAAAATGGCGCAATGCCTCTTGTGCGCAAGGGCTCGCCTGTAAAAATTCATTGCTTGAATAATGATTGTGTGTGGCGTTGGGGAAGGTAGGAATATTGTTTGTGTCGACTATGAGGTTTGGGCCGCTCCCCGTTAAAACCCACTCCGGAGGCACGCCCTGAACTCGAGAAAGCGCAACCAACCACGACGAAGGAATGTCCGCACCACCACGCACTTTTTTAATGCCATTGCGTACGCTATGCACGCTGAGCCTCAGATAGTCTGCAAGCTCCGCCTGTGTACGGCACGCCGTCACACTGAAAAGCCTATGTAATTGTTGTTCAGGTAGGCTACTTTGGGCAAGCGTTTTATTGGTGTGTTGTGAGTTAACCTGATTGTTTTGATTTTTACTGATATCTTGAAGCGTTGGAGATTTTTGTGGTGCTGGCATAGTCATCCTCCCTAAAAGAAGACGGCACTGCCAGTGCATGGTGCAATAATTTTGGCAAATGCCGGGAGCTAGTAACTGGCCAAGCGTACAGCGGAGTTATTTCCCCAAAGGGTCTTATATTCCTCGCACTCCCGACCATAGATATGCCGAGAGGAAAGACGCTGAAATGCTTCAGCGAATGCGAGAATGCGACCTCAGGAAGAATCCATGGCCGCTTGGCTTTAAAAGGTGTTACTAGCACCTCGTGGCTTTAATAATGCCGAAAAGTTGAAGAGATTGCAAGAGGGGCAAAAGAACACAAAAAAAGCCTATTTCCTCAATTATGAAGAAAATAAGCTTTCTTTTTTCGGCACTGTTGCGCAAAAAATGCTCATAGTGTTGTCAAATGTCGGGAGCTAGTAACTGGGCAAGCGTACGGCGGAGTTATTTCCCTAAAAGGGTATTGTATTCCTCCACTCCCGACAGTAAAAGCTATACCCCGTTTTGTTTACGACAAGGCTTCCAACAACAAAGTCCGTGCATCATGCGCCACAAGGTCATGCCCAGTCCACAGGCGGAATTGCTCGCAACCTTGGGCAACGAACATGTCGAGGCCATCTTGGCTTTGCCAACCAGCTTTGACCGCGCATTGCATGAAGGGCGTCACAAGCGGACTGTACACAAGGTCGTATGCAAGGAGGAATGGGCGTTCTTGGGCATCCTTTTCAAGGACAGTGCGAGCTGCTTCAAAGTCAGCTACGCTTAGGGGTGATGCGTCAGCGATGTCACTATTGCTACTCGACATGCCGCAAGGTGTTGTATTTACAATAATTTCACCCATATATTGAGCGCGATCTTCCCATGGTATGGCGATGATGTTAGGGGCATTGTCGCCTGCTCCCTCCACGCCCATTTCCGCCTCTGCACCTATTTCGTTGCTGCCCATAAAATCTTGGGCTAAGGCCTCAGCGCGGCTATAGGTGCGGTTAGCGATGTAAATATACGGAATACCTAACTCTTTGAGCCCTGCAACAACAGCACGGGCCGCACCACCAGCACCAAGAATAAGGGCTGTTTTGGGCTTGATGGTGTCGCCTAAGCTCATCTTTTTCAAGGGCGCAAGGAAGCCAACAATGTCGGTATTGCCGCCCCACAGTTTGCCGTTTTTCCAATACAACGTATTGACTGCGCCAATATCTTGGGCGGCCTTGGTCAGCTTGTCGCAGTGTTCCATGACAGTTTGCTTATGGGGAATAGTGACGCTAAGCCCTTGGATTTTCATAATCTTGAGCGCATCCATGAACTGGGCCACATCGCTTTCTGGCATGGGCCATGCTGTGTACGCGGCTTCTATGGCGTTGTTTTGAAAACCCCAATTATGCAGAAGTGGACTGAGGGAATGCCCAAGCGGATAACCAATAATACCAAAGAGTTGCTTTGGGATATGGACTGATTTTTTCATAATATTTGTTCCTATGCTATTTCATATAAAAAAACCTAGCTTTGTTGGACAAAACTAGGGGGGAGTCTCTTTGTATGCAGCTCAAAAATGGACTGTATGGGGATGATGCAGCTCTTCATATGTAGCTTGTCGTATGCAGCTCTTCGTATGCAGCTCGAAGATAGATTGCCACGTCATGCGCTAGGAACAACGGTCTTTGTCCATAAATTTTGGAGCGCATATCCTCACAATGATACGTAGTGGCTCAGTAGTCAGTTTTTTGCTCCACTTCCTGCTAACTAGGAGGTTCAGGAATATGGGAATGCTTTTTCTCACTTTCCCCATGTGGCCGCAAATAACCTTAAAAAACCACACTCCCATCCACAAATAAAAGTCTTTGAAGGGGATGGGGGTCTGGGGGAAGGGATAACCCTTTCCAAAGGGTTTCCCTTCCCCCAGTATTCCTCATATCCACCCTAAAGTAGGAGCATAACATGAGCACGATTGTTTCCGTTTGGGCACGTGAAATTTTGGACTCCCGTGGTAATCCTACGGTTGAAGTTGAAGTATCCCTTGAATCTGGCCACACTGGCCGCGCCGCTGTTCCATCTGGTGCGTCTACTGGCACGCGTGAAGCTTTGGAGCTTCGCGACGGCGACAAGGGCCGCTATATGGGCAAGGGCGTTGAGAAGGCTGTGGACAATGTTATGGGCGAGATTGCCGAGGCTATCATTGGCATGGACGCTTTGCGCCAAGTGCAGCTCGACAATACCTTGCTCGACCTCGACGGTACCGACAATAAAGAACGCCTTGGCGCCAATGCTATGCTCGGCGTGTCCCTTGCTGTTGCCCGTGCTGCTGCGAGCTTCCTTGGCCTTCCGCTGTACCAATACCTTGGTGGCGTGAACGCGAAGATT
>JAWXUA010000171.1:0-5451 GCA_044433065.1 Pseudomonadota bacterium | reverse complement strand
CACCGGCAAGGGTATTCTCTTCAATAAAGAGAGTAGCTTCTCATGAGTCTTGGCAAGCTCCACCAATTGCTCTGTAGGCAACGGCTTCACCCAACGCGCATCAAACACCGTGGCAACAACCCCACCATCTTCCGCAAAAGCTTTGGCCGCCTGCAGAGCTGGATGCACCATGCTACCAATGGCAATGGTGGCAATCCCCTCTCCCTGCTGAAGAACTTCACCCTGTGCAAGAGGATACGGCACAAGACTAGAAACATCCTCCGCAAGCGCAACACCTTGGCCAGCACCTCGTGGATACCGTATGGCTATGGGCGCATCAAAAGCCAAAGCTGTGACCATGGCGCGCTGTAAATCCGCTTCATCGCGTGGCGCAAGCATGGCAAGCTGAGGCATGTGGCGTAAAAATGAAAGGTCAAAAGCACCATGGTGGGTCGGACCATCTTCACCCACAAGGCCAGCTCGGTCGAGACAGAAAGTAACTGGTAGATTTTGCAAACAAACATCGTGCAAAATCTGATCATAGGCTCGCTGCATGAAGGTAGAATACACAGCAACAAAGGGCCGCTCACCTGACATGGCAAGACCCGCCGCAAAGGTGACAGCGTGCTGCTCGCAAATACCCACATCCACAAAACGTTCAGGAAAACGCTCAGAAAAATCTTTTGTACCTGTACCTGCAGGCATAGCCGCAGTGATGGCCATGACCCTTGAATCACGCTCGGCAAGCTGACATAAGGTATTGCTAAAGACCTTGGTATAACTGGGGATTGTAGGCTTAGTCGGCGTATAAGGCTTACCTGTGGTCTTGTCGAAACGCCCAATACCGTGGAACATGGCTGGGTTTTCTTCTGCTGGCACGTAGCCCTTGCCCTTCTTCGTCAAGACATGCAAAAGTACTGGCCCGTGATTTTCCTTAGCAATCTCAAGATGCCGCACAAGGGCACGCACATCATGACCATCAACGGGACCAATGTAGCTGAACTGAAAAGCCTCAAAAAGCATACCTGGCGTAAAAAAGCTCTTAAAACTTTGTTCCGTTCGCTTAGCATAGCCAAACATATCGTAACCAATACGCGGTATGGCCTTAAGAGCAATACCCACATCGCGCTTAAAACGCATGGCCCAGCTTTTGGAAAGATTTCGGCTTAAGAACAACGATAAAGCACCGACATTATTGGAAATTGACATCTCATTATCGTTCAGAATGACAATGAGACGCTTATCCATGGCACCAGCTTGGTTCAAGCCTTCAAAGGCCATACCAGCTGTCATGGCACCATCACCAATGACCGCCACAACATGCTTATTATTGTCAGGCTCGGCAAGGTCACGGGCTAACGCCATACCAAGGGCCGCAGAAATAGACGTAGACGAATGGCCCACGCCAAAATGGTCATAAGGACTTTCAGTGGTTTTAGGAAAGCCACAAATACCATCCTTACGACGCAAGGTATAGAAATGTTGCGCGCGGCCTGTGAGCAATTTCCATGCATAGGCTTGGTGGCCCACATCCCAAATGACTTTATCTTGTGCAGGATTGAAGACCGATAACAACGCCAATGTTAATTCTACAACCCCCAAAGACGGTGCAAGGTGGCCACCATTTTGCGACACCGTATCAATGATGGCCGTGCGCACATCCGCCGCAAGTTCTTTCAGTTCATCAAGCGAAAGACCGGCTATATCTTGTGGCAAGTTTAGGCGATTGAGGGGACTGGCTTTTACAATATCGGTCATAACTATCCTAAATGGTAACAAAAAATCTAAAAACTATTGTACACGATCGACAATATACTGGGCGAGACTACGTAAGAAAAGAGCATCAGAACCCTTGAAAGCAGCAAGGCTTTCCATGGCAATATCCACTTGCTCTTGAGCTAGGGCACGGCTTGCGTCGATGCCAAGCAATGACGGATAGGTCACTTTGCCTTGGGCAATATCGCTACCCACGGGCTTTCCAAGTTGCGCCTCATCGCCAATTTCATCAAGTATATCATCAACTATTTGAAATGCACTACCAATTGCTGCGCCAAAGCGGGCTATACAATCCACATCAGCCGCAGAAGCACCTGCAAGCTCGGCACCTGAGACACAGGACGCACGGAGCAAAGCCCCAGTTTTCATAGCATGCATGGTGCGCAAGTCATGAAGAGATATATCGTTGCGGCCCGTGTACTCCATATCGAGAGCCTGACCACCAACCATGCCACTCGAACCAGCGGCGCAAGCCATGGTCTGTATGGCCTTCAAAACATTGGCAGCAGGAATATTTTGCGCTACGGAGGCCATAAAATCAAAAGCATCTGTGAGCAGACCATCACCGGCAAGAATAGCCGTGGCTTCGTCAAATTGCTTGTGATTTGACGGCTTTCCGCGACGTAAATCGTCATCGTCCATGGCTGGTAAATCGTCGTGGATGAGTGAATAGGTATGGATGCATTCAATGGCTGCGGCAAAAGGCATAACGGCTTTTGTAACCATATCATCTTGAACATCAGAGCCAAAAAGTGAAGCCACCGTCAAGCATAAAACAGGGCGCAAACGCTTACCACCAGCAAGAAGACTATAGTTCATAGACTCTTGTAAGCGGCTTGGAATACCACGTTCTTCCAAGCACATGGCAAGAAAGTCTTCCACTTGCTGCGCCTGTGCTTTGAGTTGTGCTTTTAGTTCAGCAGGTGCGAGCATAGCTTGAGAACCTTGAGAGACTGTCATCGATAATCCTTTATATTCAAGCTAGATAGCATCACTATCGTTTGTATCTTCAGCAAAAGACTTAAGGCCTTCTTCGGTCACAAGGCGCACTTCATGGCGTGCAGCATCGAGCTGAGCACGCGAATCACGGGCCAGCTGGACACCTTCCTTATATAATGCCACGCTTTTTTCCAGCGACAAGCTAGCTGTGGCCCCAGCACTGCCATTGTGGCTCGCTTCAAGAGCTGTCACAATTTCCTGCAAGCGGGCCATCTGCTTTTCAAAGTCAGCTTTTTTGCGAACTGCCATAATTATTCCTTATATATCATCTTGCAGTAAAGGCAGTGGGTCAACGCTCACGCCAAAGACATAGAGACTGAGGTGCAGATGCGGACCCGTTACGCGGCCCGTCATGCCCACCTTGCCAAGAAGATCTCCAGCTTTGACCATATCGCCTTCCTTCACCGCAAAAGCCGACAAGTGCATATATGCCGTTATGACGCCAAGACCATGGTCCACGTAAACGGCGTTCCCTGCATAATACAATTCTTCCGCCAAAACAACACGGCCATCAGCACAAGCATGGATGGGCGTCCCTGTGGCTCCACGAAGGTCAAGGCCCATGTGCGAACCCTTGGGCTGATTATTGAAGACGCGGTGCACGCCGAAAGGACTGGTCACAATGCCTTTTACTGGGCGATAAAGTGGCAAGGCCAAAAATTGCGGCTTTTGCATACCAAATAGCGTGGACATCGGCGTCTGCGCATTAAGCAAAGGTTTTACCTTAGCGCGATCACGAGCAATTTGGTTGAGCACGCTTTCCGGCGGTTGCACGTATTTAGGTTCCACAGTCAAAGCCTGTACAGGATATTGCAAGGCTTCGATGGCAATGGCTTGCGACAAAATATGGTCAGATGAAGCTTCTACCGTAAGCGTATGTGTGCCTGATTTGGTGTCCAATGGCACGGCAAAAAGGCATGAAAGCGTGGCATGGCTATGACCATATGCATCAGAAGAAATCGTCGTTGGCACGGTATACGTCTTGCCAAGCCAATCCACTAAAACCGATGGTACAGGGTTTTCCAAGGCCACTTTAACCACAAAGGCGCGGCCATCATGTACCTTTTGCGGCACTTCAAGGCTCATGCCTGCTGTATGGCTTTTCACTAACGTATCAGGCGTGTAGGCATGGCTTTGCGGCACAAAAAACGCCAAGGCCAAGGCTGCAACAAAAGCTATAAAAAATCTGCGAAAAAAATAGTTTGTATGCATACGCTACCCTTCTTGATTTTTTTGGACATCCTGCACAAGAGTTTGCACACGGCCATCAGCAAGATGCACGGTCAACATATCACCAGATTGCATTCCATCCACCGACGACACATAGCGACCACCTTTCCCTTCCACAAGGCCATAACCGCGTTGCAAAGGAGCCAAAGGATTATGCGCTTCAAGGCGCAAGGTATACCGCTCGAGAGCATGGTCTGCCTCTTGTATACGTCGCTGCCCTGCATGATGCAAACGCCCTTCAAGCCATGACAAAGACTGTGCCCGACGCTCCAAGCTTTCAGGGCCAACCGTGCGCTCAAGACGTGCGAGCAGTTGATGCAATTGCCCTTCACGTGACATCATAGCCAAGCTTTGCGCACGCTCAAGACGGGCTTGCAATTGAGCAAAATTTTCGGCGAGGCGGTCAAGATTGCGTAGCGGCGACAAGAGCTGCACATGCCGCTCGAGCATATCAAGCTGGCGCATACTGTGGCCTAAGTGCTGTTGCATAGCGCGCTCGAGAGCCATTTCAAGTTCATCAAGTGCCTGAAAATATTGACGACGCTCAGGCCACAAAAGCTGTGCAGCATGGCTTGGTGTTGCGGCACGCACATCAGCAGTCATGTCAGCAATGGTCACGTCAACTTCATGGCCAATGCCTGCGAGCACGGGAATTGGATGCTCAACAATAGCCTTGGCTACGCGCTCATCATTGAAAGCCCACAAGTCCTCAAGAGAACCACCGCCACGAATAAGGACCGTACAATCAGCCCAGCCTTCTTCCGCGATGCGCTCCATGGCCGCCACAATCATGGGCGGTGCTTCATCACCCTGCACCAGAACAGGATAGATGCGCAGCTCAGCACCAAGGCCACGATCATGGCCCACGCGCACAAAGTCATGAATGGCCGCGCCTGTGGCTGCCGTCACTACAGCAACCTTACGGGCTTTGGCCGGCAAGGCGCGCTTGCGCTCCTGTGCAAAGTAGCCAAGGCCCATGAGCTTCACTTTCAACGCTTCAAAAGCCATATGCAATTTGCCAAGGCCCGTCTCTTGCACAAGCTCAACGACCATCTGGTATGTGCCGCGCGGTGCATAGACCGTCAAACGGCCAGCGCACAAAATTTCTTGTCCATTCTGCACAAGCTGTGACATGTCAGGACATTGGCCATCTTCGTAGACTTCACCCGTCAATGGGTCAAATCCACCTTTAGGGCCAATTTTTGGCTGATTGCCACGGAACCAGACGCATTGCAATTGCGCGTCCTCGTCCTTCAAAGAAAAATAAATATGGCCCGATGATGGACGCGCGAGATTGGAAATTTGCCCTTTTACCCACACGAATGGAAAGCCCTGCTCAAGATTTTGGGCAATGGCATATGTCAGTGCGCGAACGGTAAAAATAGTGCTCATAGCAAATCATCTCGCTTTTACGAAGTGTCGGCAAACTGGGGGAGGGGGAAGGGAACTTTTAAAAAAGTTTCCTTC
>JAWXUA010000170.1:0-5595 GCA_044433065.1 Pseudomonadota bacterium | reverse complement strand
TGACTATATGTTGTCAGCTTTCCCGATGTCATACATATTCTCCATTTCGATTTTCAACGATGAGATTAGTAGGGCTCTTTAACGTTGTCTACCTAAAGGGGAGCATATCAGAGGGAGGTGGCATTGTCGTAGAAGACGTTAGGCGAGCGCAGCGAGTCTTACGACTTCTAGACCAATGACGGAGGGAGTAGGCCTTTTCGTCTTCTGTTCTGGGAGCGACAGCGAAGCCGAGCGCATCTTTCTTCTGCCTTTTCTCTTTGCCTTTCTGCCTTTCTGCTTTCTGTCTTCTGCCTTTTCTCTTTGCCTTTCTGCTTTCTGCTTTCCGTCTTCTGCCTTTCTGCTTTCCGTCTTCTCACTGTAATCCAGACCTTGTTACGTCGAGAGCAATAGCAGGAAGCTAGAACAAAAAACACTTGCCAAGCATATGAATTCGCCCTAGAAAAAAAAGGAGCCGCCGCTTTGGTGAGACAAAACGACGGCTAGCACGGTGCATGTGCACCCCCTGCTTTACGGCTACCAGTTTTCGGACGATTTTTTAGCCCTGTATCAGTGAGCGCTGATACAGGGCTGCTTTGTTAGTAGGCCTTAGTGGCTACAAGCAGGACAAGCATCAGTGTTATGAATACGAGCGAAAATAGTCGATTCATGGCTGAGCCCTCCTCTGTCTTACGACAGGTTTTGCACCGTGCTGATGCTGTAGAGGCTAGCCGCAAAGGAAATCTTGCATATCCACTTTATACAGCCACGTCAAATATTTCCCTCTTCTCCTCTTCCTCTTCCTCCCCCACCAAAGCAATCAGCAGGAACGCCCAACCAATCCAATCACATGGGCAATCAACGCCACCGAACCACGCGTCATCTTTCCCATATGGATACATTTTCTCTCTTGGGCCACACCCACCCCAACAAAAAAACTCCCCCCATGCGCCGAAATCGGACACACGGAGGGAGAGTTACCATCGCAAATAAAAGTCTTGGAAAGAGGGAGGGGGTCTGGCCTGCCCGAAGGGTGCCGAAGGCACAGCCGTTAGGCGAGTCTTCGAGCCTTACGGATGCAGAGAGCAACGCTGGGAGGGAGAAAACTTTCTTCAGAAAGTTGTCTCCCTCACCCAGCTCGTCTTACTAACTAACCTAACCACCCCACCTACCAACTAATTTACTTCACAGCGCCGCGCTTTTCCATCTTGGCCCAAGTGTCCTTGAGGGTAACGGTGCGGTTGAAGACGGGCTTGCCGTCAGCGGTGTCGAGGTCAGCACAGAAGTACCCGACGCGCTCGAACTGGACGCGTGTACCGGCTTTAACGTTGGCCATGGCTGGCTCAAGCATAGCGGTGATGACGCGGAGCGAGTTGGGGTTGATGTGGTCGGTGAAGACGGTGCCTTCGGGCACGGCGTTGGGGTTCTCTGCGGTGAAGAGGTGCTCGTAGAGACGCACTTGGGTGGGGACGGCTTGGTCTGCGGAAACCCAGTGGAGGGTCCCCTTGACGCGGCGGTTGTCTGGGGTGTTGCCACCACGGGACTCTGGGTCGTAGGTGCAGCGGAGCTCAACGAGGACGCCAGCGTCGTCGTAAATGGCTTCGCGGCAGGTGATGTAGTAGGCGTAACGCAGACGCACTTCAGCACCAGGGGCTAGACGGAAGAACTTCTTTGGTGGGTCTTGGCGGAAGTCTTCGCGCTCGATGTAGAGGACGCGAGAGAACGGCGCAATGCGGGTGCCAAAGGATGGGTCTTCTGGGTGGAAGGGCATGGTCAGCTCTTCAACTTGGCCCTCAGGGTAATTTTCGATGACGACACGGACAGGGTCAAGGACACCCATGACACGTGGCGTTGTGGCGTTGAGCTGCTCACGCATGCAGAATTCGAGCATGCCGTAGTCTACGGTGCTGTCAGCTTTGGCGACGCCGATACGGGAACAGAAGTCGCGGAGAGCTTCAGGTGGCACACCACGACGACGCATACCGCTGATGGTTGGCATGCGTGGGTCGTCCCAACCGTTGACGAAGTTGCCTTCAACGAGCTGGATGAGCTTGCGCTTGGAGAGCACTGTGCTGGTGATATTAAGTCGTGCAAATTCAATCTGTTGTGGATGGTAGACTTTAAGCGTGTCGAGAGTCCAGTCGTAGAGCTCACGGTTATTGACGAACTCAAGAGTGCAGATGGAGTGTGTGATGCCCTCGATGGAGTCGGAGATACAGTGGGTGAAGTCGTACATCGGATAGATGCACCAAGCGTCGCCAGTGCGGTGGTGATGTGCGTGGCGGATGCGGTATAGGGTTGGGTCACGCATGACGACATTGGCTGCGGCCATGTCGATTTTAGCGCGGAGGACATGTTCACCATCGGCAAATTCACCGGCTTTCATGCGGCGGAACAGGTCGAGATTTTCTTCTACGGAACGATCACGGTATGGGCTTGGCTTGCCAGCTTCGGTGAGCGTGCCACGGTGTTCGCGGATTTCTTCAGCGGATAGGCTGTCCACATAGGCTTTGCCATCGAGGATAAGCTGCTCGGCAAAGGCATAAAGCTGGTCAAAATAGTTGGATGCGTAGCACTCATCGCCCTGCCACTCAAAGCCAAGCCAGCGCACGTCAGTCTTGATAGAGTCCACATATTCTTGACTTTCTTTGGTTGGGTTGGTGTCGTCGAAGCGCAGATTGCAGGCGCCATCAAACTCAGCCGCGAGCCCAAAGTTAAGGCAAATGGATTTAGCATGGCCAAGGTGCAGGTAGCCATTAGGTTCTGGTGGGAAACGGGTTTGGACACGATTATCGAAGCGGCCTGTGCGGTTATCGGTGATGATATTGACGCGTACGAAGTCGATGCCGAGGAGCAGGTCGTCTTGGGATGTAGGGGTATTGTTTGCGGTCTCTACATCTGGAGTGCTATTTTCGCTCATGGTGGGCCCTCTATATATGGATGAAGCGCGGCATTCGAAGAGAACCGCGCAATTTGTGCAGCCCGTGAGGATACGAAAATTGTTAATAATGGTCAAATGAAGATTGTGGTCGAGCTGGGAGTGTAGGCGTTGGAAGGGTGTGGATTTCTACCCAATCCTAACCCTTGCTCATCCCCTCAACTTTTGTTAAAAGGAATGTTTCCCAATTGCTGATTGTGGGAATTCAGTGTGAAACTGAAGCGGTCCCGCCACTGTGACTCAATGATAACGTTCAGGCACTATTTTTTCTGGCCAACGCTTGCCAATGGCCCGAAGCCTCTTATGTATTGCCTTGCGAAAAAAATCTTGAGAAGTCAGACCTCTCAATCAACATACTATCTATGCCTTCGAGCGTTACGCGGATAACGTCACGACTTTTCTCGCCTTTGCAGTGCAGAAGCTGCCCTATTTCTAAGGCCATACCGCGTTGCCATTTCCATGGTCCGTCAATGCCGCGTATGCCAAGCCCCAAGGTTCCCTATGCCAACTCATATCCAAAAGCGTGACGGACGCGTCGAAACGTGGTCCCTCGACCGCATCGCACATGCCATCAACAAAGCACTCAAAGCAAGCGGCGTCAAAGACCCACTGCTCGGTAAACGACTCGCAAAACGCGTAGAAGAAAAGCTCCAAGGCGTAGACACTCCTGAGCAAGAAGCTGTCCAAGACATGGTCCAGCGCGTCCTCATGGAAGGCCGACTTTACGCCGTGGCTGAGCGCTACATCATCTACCGCGAAAAGCGTCGCGAGCTCCGCAACCAAAACCAGACATACCTCGATATCGCCAGCATGATTGAGAGCTACCTTGACCGCTCCGACTGGCGCGTCAACGAAAACTCCAATATGGGCCACTCCTTCCAAGGCCTCATTCTGCACATGGCTGGCTCCGTTCAAGCTCGCTATGTCCTTGAAAAGTATCCAGAAGAAGTCCGCCTTGCGCACACCCATGGCTACTTCCACATCCACGACCTCTCCTTCGGCCTCGCAGGATACTGCGCTGGCTGGAGTCTCCGCGACCTACTCCTCGAAGGCTTCAATCTGCCAGGACGCTGTTGTGCTGCGCCAGCCAAGCACTTCGACACAGCTTGCGGTCAAATCGTCAATTTCCTCGGTACCTTACAGAACGAATGGGCCGGTGCTCAAGCTTTCAACAATCTCGACACCTACCTAGCTCCTTTCATCCGCCACGATGGCCTCACCTACGCTGAAGTGAAGCAGTCCATGCAAAAACTGGTGTACAACCTGAACACCACGTCACGCTGGGGTGGCCAAAGCCCGTTCACCAACTTCACCTTTGACATGGCGCCGCCAAAGCACATCGCTAACGAGCCTGTCATCATCGGTGGTGCCTTCCAAGACTCCACGTACGGCGAGTACGCTGTGGAAATGGAGATGATCAACCGTGCTTTCATCGAGGTCATGCTCGAAGGCGACGCCGACAAGCGCATCTTCTCCTTCCCCATCCCGACCTACAACGTGGTGCCCGAATTTCCATGGGACACTGAAGCTGGCCAGAAGCTCCTTCAGCTAACTGCCCGTTATGGCGTGCCTTATTTCCAGAACTTCATCAATTCGGACCTCAATCCTGAGGACGTGCGGTCCATGTGTTGTCGTCTGCAAATGGACCTGCGTGAAATCCGCAAGCGTACTGGCGGCCTCTTCGGTTCTGGCGACCTCACCGGTTCCATCGGTGTCGTCACCCTCAACCTGCCCAAGCTCGCTTACCTTGCCAACAGCGAAGAAGACTTCCTCGACATGGTCACCGAGTACGCGGAAATGGCTCGCGACGCGCTCGAATACAAGCGCAAGCTCTGCACCAAGCTTCTCGAAGCGGGCATGTTCCCCTACTCGCGTCGCTACCTCAAGAACGGCTACAACGGTCACTTCTCCACCATCGGTCTCATCGGTGGTCACGAGGCATGTCTCAATCTTCTCGGCAAGGGCATCGAGTCCGAGTCTGGACTGCGCCTCATGAAGCGCACGCTCAACCATCTTCGCGATCTCACTGTCCGTTTCCAAGAGGAAACCGGTCAAATGTACAATCTCGAAGCCACCCCAGGTGAAGGCACATGCTACCGCCTCGCCAAGGTTGACCGCGAGCTCTACGAGGACATCATCACATCTGGTGACGACGTGCCCTACTACACCAACTCGACCCTCCTCTCCGTAGGCAACACCGAGGACGTTTTCGCTGCGCTCGAGCACCAGAACGAGCTCCAGACCCTCTACAACGGTGGCACCGTGTTCCACTCCTTCATCGGTGAAGCCGCGCCCAACGAAGACTCCGTGCGCAACTATCTCATGAAGGCCATGAGCAAGACGCGCATCCCATACATCTCCGTGACCCCAACCTTCTCCATCTGTCACAACCACGGCTATCTCCAAGGCGAGCACTTCAACTGCCCTCAATGTGGCGAAGAAGCTGAAGTCTACACCCGTGTCGTCGGCTACTACCGCCCCGTTAAACGCTGGAACCTCGGCAAGCAGCAGGAATACGCCGACCGTCAGGAGTACAGTCTCGGTAGTTTTTGTGGAAGTTGTGGAAATTAATTAGGTAAGACGAGCTGGGGGAGGGAGACAACTTTCTGAAGAAAGTTTTCTCCCTCCCAGCGTTGCTCTCTGCATCCGTAAGGCTCGAAGACTCGCCAACGGCTGTGCCT
>JAWXUA010000169.1:0-5779 GCA_044433065.1 Pseudomonadota bacterium | reverse complement strand
CCAGACCCCCCATCCCTTTCAAAGACTTTTATTTGTGGATGGAGTTGGTCACTTCGTACGCCATTCGTGGCCACAAGGGGAAGTGAGAAAGATGGAACGTTGGTTTTGCTTACGGTGTTTCTGGAAAAGATGAAAGATATCACGTGGTTCGGTGGCTTCGATTGCTCATCTATCTATATTGATAGGGCGTTCCTACTGATTGCAGGGGGGAGCCTAGTCTTAGCACGGCGTGAAGATGATGTACCATCCTCCTAGCAAGTCACTGAGCTCATCGCCCTTTTGTACAGAGCCACAAACTTTGTATTGCTCATGTGGCCGTGAATACCGTTCAGGGTAACGCACTCTCTCCACTAGTAAAAAGTTTTGAAGGAGGGAGGAAACTTTTTCAAAAGTTTCCTTCCTCCCCCCAGCCAAATCAATCACCCTACCTATTCAAACCCTTAGCACCGATATCCGTTCTAAACTGAATTTTTTCCATCTTAATCTTTGCCACAGCCTCATACGCGAGGGCCTGTGCGGCGGCGAGGTTTTCCGCGAGAGCGGTAACACAGAGGATGCGGCCACCAGAGGAGATGGTCTTGCCGTCTTCGATGCGCGCACCAGCTTGGAAGACTTTAACACCTTCGAGTGCTTCAGCGTCTTCGATACCTTCAATGAGCATGCCTTTGGCGTAGGAGGCTGGGTAGCCTTCTGCTGCAATGACGACACCGAGAGCTGTCTGCTCTTTGAGAGGTAGGGTGACTTCGTGGAGGCGACCTTCTGCTGCGGCCATCATGATTTCAGCGAGGTCGCCATCAAGACGCATGAGCAGTGGCTGGCATTCTGGATCACCAAAGCGCACATTAAATTCAATGACTTGAGGGCCTTGGTCTGTCATCATGAGACCGGCATAGAGGATGCCAGAGAATGGATGGCCACGCTTTTTCATCTCGCGAAGCACAGGGAGCACGACCACATCAATGACTTCTTGGTAGCGGGACGCTGGCAGAACTGGGGCTGGGCTGTAGGCACCCATGCCACCGGTGTTGGGGCCTTTGTCGCCATCAAAGACAGCCTTGTGGTCTTGGGCAGATGGCAGTGGAATGGCAGTTTCGTCGTCGCAGAAGCAGAGGAAAGAGGCTTCTTCGCCAATGAGACAATCTTCAACCACAACAAATTCACCGGCCGCGCCAAAGGCTTTGTTGGCCATAGCGTCGTCAATGGCTGCGAGGGCTTCAGCGTCGGTCATGGCGACCACAACGCCCTTACCAGCAGCAAGACCATCAGCCTTGATGACGAGCGGTGCACCCTTTTGCTCTACATAGGCACGAGCTTCTTCAAGCTTATTAAACACTTGGAAGTCCGCAGTAGGCACACCAGCATCGCGCATGACATTCTTAGCGAACGCCTTACTGCCTTCAAGTTGCGCACAATAAGCGTCAGGGCCAAAGCTCTTGATGCCAACAGCTGCGAGTTCGTCTTTGAGACCAAGCACCAAAGGCAATTCTGGGCCAGTCACCACAAGGTCAATGGCTTCTTTTTGTGCAAAGGCTACGAGGGCTGGAATGTCGTTATCTGCAATGGCGACATTGGTGCCTTCAAGGGCTGTACCGCTATTCCCTGGTGCGATAAAAAGCTCTGTAACAAGAGGACTTTGGCGCAATTTCCATGCAAGCGCATGCTCGCGACCACCAGAACCAACAATAAGAATACGCATGGCAAAGCCTCCAGATATTGATGTACTTTGGACTGTTCCCATAAGGTTCAGCCCACCTTGTTTTTAGGGGGACAAATATAAAAAGCCCTCTGTACCAAAAAAAATTTGACAAAGGCTTTTGACGGTGGAATTGTTCAAGGCCGTAAGCTAAACATTTTTGTGATATGCCCTTGTTTGGCCTGAAGAGTGTAACATAGAATATTTCACGCCAAGGTACAAGCTGTGAGTGTGGGGCAAAATTTGCCGCCCTATGCCGCTTCCTTCGCGATCATTTACGCATCAAAACCATCGGGGAGACATTGCCATGGCCCATGCGACCAAACAACATCGCTTTTTGACCGAGTTCAGCGACGACGCACTGCATCAAGTTCAGTCAGAAGGGCTGTGTTGGACCGTGCGCCATGCCTATAACGGCAACGCTCGCTACCGTGAAAAGTTTGACGCTCTTGGGCTAAAACCCGAAGATATCCGAGGTCTCGAAGACCTGCACAAGCTGCCTTTCACCTCCGTTGCTGACCTTCGCGAAGACTATCCACTGCCCTTACGCTCTGTTCCCGAAAGCGACGTCGTGCGTATCCACGCGTCCTCAGGCACCACTGGCAAGCGTAAAATCCTCGCTTATTCCCAAAAGGACATCGACACCTTCGCCTTGCAAATGGCCCGTTGCTACGAAATTGCTGGCCTCACCACCATGGACCGCATCCAGATTGCTGTAGGTTACGGTCTTTGGACCGCAGGCGCTGGTTTTCAGCTAGGTTCCGAACTTTTCGGTGCCATGACTATCCCCATCGGACCAGGTAATCTCGGTATCCATCTGCAAATGCTCGAAGATATGGGCACAACAGTCCTAGGTTGCACCGCGTCCATGGCACTCCTCATGGGTGAAGAAATCGAACGTAACGGCCTCCTGAAAAAGCTTAAGCTCCGCCGCATGATTTTTGGTGCCGAAGCCCACTCAGCCAAGATGCGCAAGACCTTTGAGGAAAAGCTCGGTCTCGAGCACAGCTTTGACATTGCCGGCATGACCGAAATGTATGGCCCTGGTACCGGCCTTGAATGCGAAGCCCACGAAGGCACGCACTACTGGCCTGACCTCTTCATCATCGAAATCCTCGACCCAGAAACCCTCGAGCCTGTGCGCGTCGGCGAAGTCGGCGAAATGGTCGTCACCTCACTACGCAAGGAAGCTGTGCCGCTCATCCGTTACCGCACCCGAGACCTCACACGCATGATTACAGGTACCTGCTCCTGCGGTCTGCAAATTCCACGACACGACAAAATCCTCGGCCGTTCCGACGACATGATCATCTTCCGTGGCGTCAATATCTACCCCGGTCAAATCGCCGATGCCCTGCACGGTTTTGCCGAAATCGGTGCCGAATACCACATCGAGCTCACACGCTCCAACGGCCGCGACAGCATGAAGCTCAGTGTTGAACGTGCCCCAGATGCCAGCATCGCAGACACCGAAGCCCTCGCTATCGCAGTCAGCAACGCTATCCAACGCAAAATCATGGCCCGTGCCGAAGTCTCCGTCGTGAACCCCGGTGAGCTTCCACGCTCCTTCGGCAAGTCCAAGCGCGTTACCGATTTGAGGTTTGTTTAATTCTATTTTGACGAGCTGGGGGAGTGTTTAGACAAGCTGGGGGGAAGGGGCCCCTTTAAAAAGGGGCCCCTTCCCCAGCGTTGCTCTCTGTGGCTGTAGAGCTCGAAGACTCGCTAACAGCCATGGCCTTCGGCCACCCTTCGGGCAGGCCAGACCCCCCATCCCCCCTAAACTTTTTATTTGTGGATGAAGTGCAGTCGTTGAATGTGAATTCGCGGCCACACTGGGGGAAGAAAGAGAGCAGGGGAGTTAGGCCCAAGATAGTTCGCTCGGTAGGATTAGGAAAGATAGCGCGTGGTTCGGTGGCTTCGATTGCCCAGTTTAGTATATTGATGGGGCGTTCCTGCTGATTGCATTGGAGGGATGGGGCGTTCCTGCTGATTGCATTGGGGGGATGGCGCGTTCCTGCTGATTGCATTGGGGGGATGGCGCCCATGAAAGGCACTGCGTTGTTCTCTATATCCGTAAGGAAAGAATACAAAAAGGCACATCATGGGACATATCACAGGTAAAGACGTGTACAGGCGTTTAGCAGGGACCATAGACAGCACTCCTGCGCGGACCCCAGACAGTCCGGCCTTCCGTCGTTTGCTTGAGGAATTGTATACGCCCGAAGAAGCGGACCTTGTGACACGGATGCCATTCCGCCCATCGAAGCTTGAGCGCATTGTGAAGTTGACGCGGCTTGAGCAAGGGTACATCGAGCGGCTTCTGGTTGGCCTGTGTGAAAAGGGCCTTGTCATGGACTTGTGGGACGGCGACGACGTGACCTACATGATCAGCCCGTTGGTCGTGGGGATTTTTGAATTCACCATGATGCGCACCGGAGGCAACCTAAACAAGGCTAGCAAGGTGACTGGAGAGAAGCAACGGGTTTGGGCGCGGCTACTCAATGACTATATGTTTGGTGAACGCTCGTTTTTCGATGCCAACTTTGCCCATGGTGAGAAGGTATCCATCATGCGCGCTTTGCCGCACACCGAGGCTGTGGCCCGTGGCGAGCGCACAGAAATCTTGGACTTTGAGCGCGCCCACGATATTGTGGACCGCCATAAGAGCTTTTCCGTGGGCCTGTGTTCGTGCCGCCATGAGCATCTGCACCTTGATAAAGAGCTGTGTTCTGCGCCTCTGGAGACCTGCACGTCCTTTGGCGGTGGGGCAGAATTTCTCATCCGAAATGGCTTTGCGCGGCGTATCGACAAGTGCGAAATGGTCGATATTTTAGAGCGTTCCCGTGACTTGGGCCTTGTGTTGTCTGCGGACAATGTGCGCGAAGATGTTGGTTTTATTTGCCATTGTTGCGGCTGTTGCTGTCATCTACTTCAAGGCATCAAGCATACTGGCCACCAGAATATTTTGGTCACATCCAACTACATAGCCTCATGTGGCGAGACCTGCACGGGCTGTGGCCTATGTGCCAAAGCCTGCCCCGTGGGTGCCATCTCTGCCATGCCCATGAATAAAACTGAGCGCGACGCCTATGCTTTAGCCCACCCAGACAGGCCATCTCAACGCGCCACCATCCACATCGACCAAAGCCTGTGTATAGGTTGCGGTGTCTGTGCCCTGCGTTGTCCCATGTCCCATCGTGACGCATCTGGCACCAAAATCAAGGCCATGACCCTCATCTCGCGTCCTGCACGGGTCTACCATCCCGAAGACAGTTTCGAGCGCGTCATCATGCAAAGTCTTGAGCGCAACACCTTCCAGCATCTTATTTTCGACAATCCCAACAGCCGCACCGAAGCCTTCATGCGCACCCTCGTGGGTGGCTTTCTCCGACTCCCACCCGTGAAACGCGCCCTCATGAGCGATCGCTTACGTTCGCGCTTTTTGCATGCTTTGAGGAACGCTGGGTAGGTGGGGATTGAGGATTAGGACGAGCTGGGGGGAAGGGGCTGCGCCATTCATCCCAAGATACTCGTCCAACTTTTGAGCAAGAATCGTTTTAGTCAACGGGAAAGATAATGAGCTGGGTTCTTAAAGCCTCCCTCTTGGAGGGAGGTGGGCCTATCGTAGTAGCCGTTAGCGAGCGTAGCGAGTGTTACGGATACTAGATAGGGTCGGAGGGAGTGTGCCTTTTCGTCTTATGTTCTGGGAGCGACAGCGAAGCCGAGCGCATCTTTCTTTTGTCTTTTGTCTTCTGACTTTTTCTTCTTTCTCTTATGCCATTCCTCTTGCTATCCCAATAGTCGCTCACTCCCCCCCATCCTGTACCTAGCAGGAACGCTCAATCAATCCAACCACTTGGACAATCGAAGCCACAATACCACGCGCTATCTTTCCCATCGTAATATATTCCCTCTCTTGCCCATACACTCCCCACCAACAAAAAAACTCCCCCCATGCGCCGAAAATGAGCACACGAAGGGAGAACTTCCATCGCAAATAAAAAGTTTAGGGGAGGATGGGGGGTCTGGGGGGAAGGGGGCCCCTTTTTAGCTGCCCGAAGGGTGCCGAAGGCACAGCCGTTAGGC
>JAWXUA010000168.1:0-5785 GCA_044433065.1 Pseudomonadota bacterium | reverse complement strand
TTGAAAAAAGGTTTTTCCCCTTCCCCCAGACCCCCATCCCCTTTCCCAAAAACTTTTTATTTGCGTTGGATGTACCGTTTTTTAATGACGCTCACGGCGCATGGGGAAAGGTTATAATTTTTTCTTTCTAAAAATTTAGGGACTTACGTGTGGCCGTAAAGTCTGTTCACGATAAGTACTACCATCCACAAATAGAAGTTTTAGGTAGAGGGTGTGTGAGCGAGACCCCTTTTTGAAAAAAGAGGTCTCCCCCACAAAGCAAAATAAAAAGTCCAACCTACTCCATATTCTGCACTTGTTCGCGGCATTTTTCGAGTTCATTTTTGAAATCGACAACAATGCGCGAGAGCTGAGCATCTTGGATTTTGTTACCGCATGTATTGATTTCGCGGAAACATTCTTGCAGCGTAAAATCAAGACGCTTGCCAGCATCACGGCCATCAGCAAGAAGTTCGCGCAGACGTTCGAGGTGTGCATGCAAACGGGTCAGCTCTTCGCTCACGTCAAGCTTATCAGCCATGAGCGTGACTTCTTGAAGGAAGCGACCCTCTTCAAGGTTGCTCTCAAGACTTTCAAGCACGTGGTTGAGACGATCGCGCACAGCGGCAAAGCGTTCTTCCTTGATGCTTGGAGCGCGCTCTTCGATGAGAGCAACCCATGCTTCCATGCTGTCAATGCGAGCGAGCATATCTTTGGCAAGGGCATTAGCTTCGAGGCCACGAGACTTGTTCCAATCTTTGAGGGCCACAGCAAGACCTTCTTGAAGAGCAGCCACGAAGCTCTCATCTGGCTCAGAATTACTGTCTTCCCAAAGGAAAGAAAGGCCAAGTAAACGGCTGTAATCAATCTTACATTTGTCTTTGCGGCTTTTGGCGAGGGCTTCCAAAGAGTCCAACATGGCACTTGCTTGCAAGGCATTAAAGTGCACCGTCTGCATGCCAGCCTTGTGGAATTGCACGTTGAGCGTCACGTCCACACGACCACGGGAAGCGAAGCGGCGAATGGTCTTCTCGAACGGACCTTCAAGGCCACGTGCCACAAGAGGCAAGCGCCACTTAAGGTCAAGGTGCCGTCCGTTAACGCTACGAATTTCCCATGATTGCGTCCAGCCATCACCATCCATATTACAGCGGCCGAAGCCAGTCATACTACGAAGCATTGCGTATCCTTATATATAGCCTAGCTCGAAAGAGCTTTTGATTAGTCTCGGAAGAGCTTTTAACTAGTCTCGAAAGAGCTTTTGACTAGTCTCGAAAGAGCTTTTAATTAGTCGCGAAAGCACTTTTGATTATGTGTTGCCATTGACTACCCCTTCATGGGGCGCGAGTCTAGTTGAAAAATAAAAATTACATTGGTCGCACGAGAAAATCGCTATCACCATCATGACCAGCATAATAAACATTGAGCAAGGCCCGAGCATCATGATTTTCTGGCACGTCAACTACATGACAATCCACATAATATTGCGTGACACCTTTATGCGACCCATGACCATCAAGCACAACCGAAAGGTCATGGCGATGTTTAAGGGACTCAATAAAAAGGGCTTTCTTCTCTGAAATGAGCGAACGCACCGCAGCAGCACGAACCTTTTTTATCTCACGTGGAATTTGGCCATCCATGACAGCCGCCACAGTATGCGGACGCCGTGAAAATGGGAACACGTGCGCATAGGTCAAAGGCATGGCACGCACAACATCCAAAGTTTCAGTGTACTCGGCTTCACTCTCTTGAGGAAAACCCATGAGAATGTCCGCACCAAGGGCATAGGTGGGCCATATCTCGTGAAGTTTTTCAAGAAAATCAAGTAATGGCGCAGGCTTATAATGTCCACGACCCATACGTCGCAGAACGCCATAGCTTCCGCTTTGCAAAGAAATATGCAAATGCGGACACACAAGGCGGCTTTGGACCAAGGTCTCAAGAGCCTCATCGCCCATTTGCCCCGGTTCCAAAGAGCTTAAGCGAATGCGCGCAGTGCCATGCCATTCTGGTGCAAGCTCACGCTCAATCATTTGTAAAATATTCCAGAAATTGATGCGTGGCTCAAGGTCACGGCCATATTGGCGTAAATTGATACCCGACAACATGATTTCACGAAAACCTGCGGCAAGCAAAGTGCGTAATTCTGCAATAATATCATGCGCTTCACGGCTACGTGAACGTCCACGAGCAAGGGGCACAATGCAATATGTGCAACCATGCGAACAGCCGTCTTGCACCTTCACTACAGGACGGGCGCGTTTAAAATCGGTAATACGCAGGGCTGAATAGCTGAGAGACTTTTGAGGCACAAGCATTTCTTCTGCATTTTTGGCATGTGCTTCTGTACAATCAATGGATATCTTCTCTTGTACTGCTTTTTTATTTACTTTTTGCAATGGACCTGTAGGAAAACATGATGCAAGTTGGTGGTTCTGTAACGGATTATCGTCACGTAAACTGTCAGGATTATAGCCGCATAACGCGTCTTTGCCCTCCTGTGAAATCACAGCTTCAACACCAGCCATCTCAGCAATAGTTGGAGCCAAAATCTGGGCGGCACAGCCAGTAACAAGAATACGACACAGCGGCGCAATGCGATGTAATCTGTTAATATATTGACGTAAATCTGTTATGGCACGTGCCGTCACAGCACATGAATTAATCAGCACCACATTTGCGAAAGACTCAAGAATTGGGGCAGAATTCTTTGTATCAGCAAGGCCATCAGCGTGGACGTCCCCTAAGCTTTCATCTTCTGCAAGCGCAACAAAGGCCTGATCCATTTCTACAGCACCGCATGCTAGCCATGCTTCACGGATAGCCTGAATTTCGTATTGATTAACCTTGCAACCGAAGGTTACCATGTGAAAGGTCCAATGTGTTTTTTGCTCTAGCACGTCTTATTCCTCATCTCCATAATAGTCATCTGCAAAATCTTCATCCATATAATCTATTGGCATATCAGATAATTCTGGCATTTCAGCATAGTCTGCGGCACGTGGGTCAACACAATCATCAACATCCACAACAGCAGAAGGAGCCACTTTTAAAGGAGTGCTCTTTACCTGATCAGGGGCAACAAGGTCAGCTTGCTCAAGCTTCTTAGCCTTTTTCTTTGTTTTTAGTTTTGTATCCTTTACAGGCAAACTTTCCAAAGGAGCCAGCCTCTGAGCCAAACGTGTATGCCGCTTTTGCATGCGATTATTTTTCACAGCCATGGAAAGTGCTTTACTTTCGCCCACAAGAATAACAAGTTGCTTGCCACGGGTGACACCAGTATAGACTAAATTTCGTTGTAACAACATATAATGCTGTGTCAAAACAGGAATAACTACAGCTGGATATTCCGAACCCTGTGATTTATGCACAGAAATAGCATATGCTGGCACAATTTCATCCAGTTCATCCCATGCATAAAGAACATTGCGGTCATCGTAACGCACAGTAAGCTCTTTCTCTTTCACATTCACAGCGCAAATACGACCGATGTCACCGTTATACACGTCCTTATCATAGTTATTACGTATCTGCATAACCTTATCATCGAGACGATACTGTCTATCACCACGCTGAATGCTCAAGGTCTGTTTATTCAACGCCTCTTGTAAGCGTAAATTCAAATTACCTGCACCTGCTACACCTTTATGCATAGGTGTAAGTACCTGAATGTCATTAATAGAATGCAGTTTAAAGCGGCGTGGAATATGGTCACGCACCAATTCAACAATCATATCTACAACACGTTCAGGATTATTCTGCCGAATAAAATAAAAATCCGACAGCCGATCCTTAGATGACTCCAGCGACGGCACTTCGCCACGGTTAATTAAGTGGGCATTACAAATAATTTCACTCTCAGCAGCCTGCCTGAAAACTTCGCACAGCTCCACCACAGGCACAGCCTTGGACGCAATAATATCGTGCAAAACGTTGCCCGGTCCAACCGACGGTAACTGGTGTACGTCGCCCACAAAAAGTAAGGTCGCACCCAGCGGCACAGCCTTCAACAAATGATAGATGAGCATGGTGTCCATCATAGACGCCTCATCCACCACCAATAAGCCACACGCAAGCGGATTATCCTCATTGCGCGCAAAGCCATCTTCTTTAGGGCTAAATTCCAGCAGTCTATGCAAGGTCTTAGCCTCACGACCACTGGTTTCGCTCATGCGCTTAGCAGCTCGGCCCGTTGGTGCAGCCAGCAAAATCTTGGCCCCAATCTCGGCAAAAACCTTAATAATCGCATTGATAATCGTGGTCTTACCTGTACCCGGTCCGCCAGTCAGTACCATGACCTTACTCTTAGTACTGCACCGCACACCCTCCAACTGCTCGCTAGCCAACTGCATGGAAAGCTTCTTCAAAACTTTCTGTACCGTAGCCTCAGCATCCTGAAAGTGCACAGCCTTTGGTGAGGCCAGCAACCTCTTTAAATAATACGCTATTTTACTTTCATAGTGATGAAATTTTGTCAAATAAACGCCTTCAACACCATCCATTTCTTCAATAATCACGCGCTCTTCGCGCTCCAAAGAATGGATGGCATCTTCAGCCAAATCATAACGAATATCCAGCTTATCGCCCGTCAGCGTAATGAGTCCATCCATGGGAAAATACACATGGCCATCATCCGTCACCGTCCGCAACATATACAGCACAGCCGCCTGAGCACGCAACGGACTATCTTTTTCAAAGCCCAATTTTGTCGCCAAAAGGTCCGCTGTCACAAAGCCAATGCCACGTATATCCATGGCCAACCGGTACGGATTTTCTTTCACCACAGTAAGCGCATGGCTTCCATAAAAGCGATAAATTCTCACAGCATAGGCCGTGCTCACGCCATTTGGTTGTAAAAACAACATCAAATCGCGAATGCCACGATGCTCAAGCCAGCTCGTCTTAATGCTCTCAAGGGTCTTCTTGGCAATACCAGAAACTTCAGCCAGCCGCTCAGGCGCATGATCCAAAATATCAAAGGTCTCTTCGCCAAACTTCGCCACAATGCGGCCAGCCGTCACAGCCCCAACACCTTTAATCAGGCCCGAGCCCAAATACTGCTTAATGCCCTCCACCGATGCAGGCAAAATACTTTCAAAGCTATCCATGCTGAACTGGCGGCCAAATTTCGCATTGGTCACATACCGCCCCTGAACCTTTAGTCCCGCACCAGCCTGTGGTTCCGCCATATGGCCAACCACTGTCACCAAATCCTTGTTTTTCCCCTCAGGACGAAAACGCAAAACCGTATACCCATTGTCCGCATTGTGGAAAACCACACGCTCAAGACTGCCACATAGCTCAAGCGGCATATTGTCATCGTCAATGGGCAACGATCCCTGCATCATGGTCTTAGTCATACTCGTCCTGTTTTTTTTCGTGGTGGAAGGGGAAATTTTCTGAAGAAAGTTTCCCCTTCCACCACACCCCCATCCCCTTCAAAGACTTTTATTTGTGGATGGGGTATTGTTTTTTAATTAAAATCGCGGCCACATGGTTCTTAAGCCTTCCTCTTGGAGGAAGGTGGCAGTTTGGTAGGAGTTGCCTGCGAGTCTTCGAGCAGCGCAAGCCAATAAACTGACGGAGGGAGTGGGCCATCTTCGTCTTATGTTCTTGCCTTTCTTTCTCCCATGATGACACACTCTAGCAAAAACTTCATGCGAAGCCATACGTAGTACGTTCAACGAACAATCTACACCACCACGCTGAACGTCATATATTTCCTCCTCCCCCCATGCGCCGCGAATTGCATTCAACGACACCAACTCCATCGCAATTAAAGAGTTTTGAAGGAAGGAGGAGG
>JAWXUA010000167.1:0-5857 GCA_044433065.1 Pseudomonadota bacterium | reverse complement strand
GCTGATGATGCGACGTTCACCAGTGGCCTCAGTCTTGAAGACGGCAGCACGACAAACTTCAGCGGCGCAGACAGCACCATCACAGGTGCTATTACAAGTGCTGGTGAGCTGAACTTTACGCAGAATATAACCTTGACGGATACGCTGACCATTACTGGCGGCACCATAAACCTTGCCGATGACTCTAGCACAAGCTTGAATGGTGGAGTTACCGCCACTGGAACGGATGGAACGGCTACCATTAATGTAGGTGATACAGGAGGTGCAGACCTGTACATAGCCAGCGTTACAGGCACGGATAGTGCTAACACCCTTGATTTCAATATCTATGCCACCGACGGTTCCACAGTAAGCCTTGGTGCGGTGCTGAGTGATGAAGAGATAGCAGAGATTGCCACAGCAGAAGCAAGCTATAACGGCTATTTGTACATGGCCATGGGCGAGACCTTGACCCTTGGTAGCGGTAGTATCGTTATGAACGGGGACTCAAGCTTTACGGGCACGGGCCTGTACTTTGGTGCCGATACTGCCCTTGTGGTCAACGCTAGCCTCTATACAGATACAGCCGTCTTTAATGGTAACAATACGGCCACCATCACCGTGGACGAGTCCTCTAGCCTTATACTCACCAATGTAAGCTCTGGTGACTATACCATTCTGGAGGATTTCGCCACGACAGGCAATACAGCATGGTCCGATGAGCAAGTCTCCGTGGCCAATGCCGTCTATGAAGTTGTGAATACGCTGAATGAAGACGGCACATACATCGTCACTGTAGAAGTTAATAACTACAGCGAAGCCCTCGCTAGCGTCAGCGCAAGCACCCAAGCCGCCATTGTGGATGTCCTTGAAAATGCCGATGCCGACAGTGCTAGCTATGCACTGGTCAACGGCATCATGGAAAGTGATACAATCGCCGATGCTGATAAGGGCAAAGTTGTGGAACAGGCCGCTTCTGGCTCTGCGCCGCAAGCTGTGACTGCCGCCATGGGGACCACTGTGGGCGCACAGAACGTCATTACAGGGCAGCTGAGTGGTGGTACTGCGCACATGAGTAGCGGTCCTGTGGGCTCTAAGGTGTCCCAAGCTGACCCATATGATACCAAGACCATGACTGCGGATGCTGGTAGCACCGTGAGCGATAGCAGCTCCACGTCCTATATTACGGATAAGGACCTCATGGGCCTCAACGTGTGGGCCATGCCGTTCTACCAGAATAGCCATACGGACAACGTGAAGTCTAGCTCATCCAAGGTGGACGCTGAGAACAACTTCGGTGGCCTTGTGCTTGGCGTGGATAAGTATTTTGGTGATTGGCGTGTGGGTCTTGCTCTCAACGCTGGCGCCGGTGGGATTTCGTCCACTGATGGCTATGTGGACACCGATACGGATTATACGTTCTGGGGCGTCAATTTATACGCTGGCCGTAACTTTGGTAATCTTGGCGGTTTTGGGGAGCTCGGCATTATGGCGCAAGTTGGCTACAGCCATGGCGATTATGAAAGTGTTCAGGACCTTACGCCATATGGTGCCGCTGACCAAAAGTCTGATTTAACGTCCCACACCTATGCCGCATCGGTCCGCGCAACGTATGACGTAGACGCTGGCTTCGCCATGTTCACGCCGTACGCTGGCCTGTCCTACATGCACCTTGAAGTCGATGATTACGACGTGAAAACTGTGGGTCTTGGGGCGGCTTCCAAGGTTGCTACGGCCGACCAAGATGTGTGGTCCGTGCCTTTTGGCGTGACCATTGCCAAAGACTTTGTGCATGAGAGTGCATCTGGCCCAGACTGGACCCTGACGCCAGCTTTGAAGCTTGGTGCGGTCTACGCCTTTGGTGACCTTGAGTCGCGCACGTCAAGCTGCATGAACGGTGCTTCCACAAGCATGCTCGTTGAGTCCGACGTTGTGGACGACTGGACCTTCGACGCTGGGCTTAGTTTGACGGCAGTCAAGGGTGTTGCCACCATCAACATTGGCTATGACTTGCAGGTCTCCGAGCACATGACCAACCATGGTGTGTATGCCAAGATTGGGTATAGTTTCTAAGATGGAGTGAAGCTACAGCTTCTTGATTGGAGTGAAGCTACAGCTTCTTGATTTGAGTGAAGCTACAGCTTCTTGATTTGAGTGAACACATAATGATGAACGGGCTGAGGGAAACCTTGGCCCGTTTTTTGCCCTTGATTATTTGTATTCTTTTTCAAAAATGTCCTACGTGAGACAGAAACACATCTATTTTTGGCTTAGTACTCTTAGGTCTAGTTCAAATACAGTCCTTTTAGCGTTGCATAAAACGCTAATCATTCCCATAACTTGATTTAAGGAGTTTATCATGGACGTGAGAGCAATGCATTTAGGCCAAATTACTTCCTTTTTTATTCCTACCATCACCATCATTGGCCAAGGTGCAGCCAAGGAAATCCCTGAGCGTTTGGCTAGCCTTGGTGCATCCAAGCCTCTTATCGTGACCGACCAAGGCATTGTTGCTGTTGGTATTCTCAAGCAAGTTACTGATATCCTTGAAGATGCTGGTTGCACGTACGGTGTCTACGACAAAACCATCCCTAATCCTACGGACATCAATGTGGACGAAGCCTTTGCCGTGTACCAAGCACAAGCTTGTGACAGCATCATCACTCTTGGTGGCGGCAGCTCTCATGACTGCGGTAAAGGCGTTGGCTTCTTGGCTTCCAATGGTGGTAAAATCCACGATTACGAAGGTGTCAACAAGTCTAGCAAGCCATTTCCACCGTATGTTGCTGTGAACACCACAGCTGGCACAGCTTCTGAAATGACACGTTTCTGTATTATTACAGATACTTCGCGCAAAGTTAAAATGGCCATTGTTGACTGGCGTTGCACCCCAAGCATCGCTCTTGACGATCCACTGCTCATGATGGGTATGCCACCATCTTTGACCGCAGCAACAGGCATGGACGCTCTAACCCACGCTGTTGAAGCCTATGTTTCCACCGCAGCAACACCCATCACCGACGCTTGTGCTGAACGCGCTATCATCTGCATCAACGATTTCCTGCGTCGTGCTGTGGCTAACGGACGCGACATCGAAGCTCGTGAAGGCATGTGCTATGCGCAATATCTTGGCGGCATGGCCTTCAATAACGCAAGCCTTGGTCATGTTCACGCCATGGCGCACCAACTTGGTGGCTTCTACGACTTGCCGCATGGCGAATGCAACGCTATTTTGCTTCCGCATGTAAGCCAGTATAATCTTATGTCCAACCGTCGCCGTTACGCTCGTATCGCTGAACTTATGGGCGAAAATATTGCAGGTCTCTCTCTTGACCAAGCCGCTCAAGCAGCCATTGACGCCATTAAGAAGCTCTCCGCTGACGTGGGCATTCCTGCGAACCTTGTGGAACTTGGCAAGCGTTATGGTAAAGACGTGCGTGAAGAGGACATCCCAACCATGACTGCCAACGCACAAAAAGACGCTTGTGGCCTGACCAATCCACGCCTCATGAGCGACGCCGCTGTTGCCGCTATTTATAAAGGTGCCATGTAGGCCAGCGTTGGGATTACGATATCAGTAGCTCGTAACCTGCTTACAACAATAGCTATTCAGTGTATCAATACAAAGAGCACATCTTCTCAAAATGAAGGTGTGCTCTTGTGCTATGCATTAAGGTGGAATTAAGAGCTCTGCACAGTAATCCCCCATATTTTTCTAATTGCAAGAAAGGACATAAAATTCCCCCATCACTTGAGCTGTCGAGAAAGTTTATTTTGTTTTAGGTAAAAAAAATTAAAATTTTACCATAACTATTCGATTTTATATGAAATATTTTTTAAAAATTTTTTTCACATTAAAAAAGCAAATTTTAAGTATCTAATATTACAGTATATTTAAAATTACTTTTTTTCTATTTTATGTTTATGCGAATTTTTGACCCCTCCCCAAACACTATAGGTAGGAGGTCAAAAACATTCATGGCTAGTGGTAGAAGAAAATACAACCAATTAACAAAATACAAGGTGTTCAATATGAAAAAAAGCTTTACATTCTACTGCGATATAGACGATATAGCTAAAGCTATATCACACAGAGGAGCTGAGACACGCTACAAAAACCAAAAGAGACTTTTACGTTTTATACGTAAACATTTTAATTCAAAGAATTTTTTACTAAAATCGTTTAATTTTAGAAAAATTCGTGCACACGGAGGCCATCCCCTTCGTATCCGACTAGAATTTGTCGAACCTAACGCCAAGGAGGTTAATAACCTATTGATATTAATACAAATTTATGAGTTTCGACAACTGTTTGGTCGTATTTATTTTGGTCTACCAGTGCAAATGCCACAAGACTTAGAAAAACTTATAAATTATCCAATAAAAACGGAGGTAAAATAACAAAAAAAATATATTTCATCATACCTAGAATATTTCAGGGCTAAATCGAGTCATAAAAAACAGATTCGATTTAGCCCATAAGAAAAACCCTGCGTTTAACTGTTGCATAACCCCTTTTACGCACACCCAGATTGTTTTTTTGCCACCAGAATAGCATTTTTTAACTCTCTAAGAGCTTGCGTAAGTTCATCATATATTGCACCAATAAATGCAATAAATTTATTAAACTCTTCTGTTTTTTCATTACTGCTCATATCAGATGCTATCAATATTGCATGGAGACGAGTTAATGCTGTAAATTTTTTAAAACACATCTTAGCAAGAGGCGTATTAGTACTGACTCTATAATGAGTTGTTCTGTCTAAAGTTTTACCTTTGTTTTTCTTATCATTAAAATCTTCTTCATTTAAATCAAAAAATATTTTTTTATTATCAATCTCATCAGAGATAGAATATAATATATCTTGCCAGACTAGAAAGGCATTTAAAAACCTTTCCTCTGAAATACTTTTTTGCTTCATCAGCTTTTCCCAAGTTCCAATTTCCCTATCAACATCATTGATAAGCATAGCAAATTTAACCCCTAGTAAACTCGATATGTAAAATACTTGCTTCATATTTATCTCCTATACTTTTTTTAGACTATGCAAAAAAGACTTTTCTGCCAAGATAAAACAGGTAGCCATATGTAGCAATATATATCTTCTGAGCACTATCTCATTAAACTACTATCCAGTTATCCAAATATGCATATAACAGCTATCCAACAGTGCTAAAAAATTCTTTGTATAATCAAGATATTAGACAAAACAACTTTATTTTTCTGTTGCTCTGTACAACTATCCTAGTATGCCAATAAATAGCACATATAATCGATATGCTACGACAAAACACAAGCATCATTATGTTAGCATTGTTTCATAATTTTACCATCCCGTTATACACTCAACCACTATCCCCTTGTCGAAACAGTAGTTTTGCCCCACTAAGACACTAGACGACTATCCGAATAAGCAATAGAATAATCTGTGAAATCATAATGTTATAGAAAAAAACTTCACTTTACTGGCTTCTAAACAACTATCCATGTATGTCAAAAAATAATGCATATAATCAACATGTTATATCTGAGCTAAGGCGAACTCTTTATAGGCGCGTATTATGATTTCACTATCCAGCTATGCACTCAACCACTATCCAGCTCTTCAGCTATCCCCTTATCCAAGTAAACCACTAAACAGCTATCCAAGTGTGCAATGGAATACCACATATAATCGGTATGCTACGTAAAAAACTCTTTTCTTTCTACCCATGAACAACTATCCAGATATGCCAACAAATAGTATGTATAATCAAGATATTATAAAAATTTCGCTGCTCTATTAGGTGTTTTTTACTATTTCAGTATGAGTTGCCTCTAGCCTCTCCCCTAGTGTTGGGAATACCCCCCAAAATCTCCTTTCATTAATGTGTTGGG
>JAWXUA010000166.1:0-5890 GCA_044433065.1 Pseudomonadota bacterium | reverse complement strand
CTTCCCCCCAGCTCAAACAAACCAACATATCCTAGGAGACCCCCTATGACACAAGTAGCTATTTTTATTGGTAGTATTTCTGACGAAGAGACCATTAAGCCTTGCACCGACGTGCTGCGTGACCTTGGCATTTCTTTTTGCTTTACGGTCACATCTGCACACCGCACCCCAGAGCGCACTGAAGAGCTGATTACGGAACTTGAGGGCAAGGGTACGCAAGTATTCATCTGCGCAGCAGGCATGGCCGCACACCTTGCAGGCGCTGTGGCCGCTCGTACCATCAAGCCTGTTATTGGCATTCCGGTAACAGCCTCAGCTCTTGGCGGCATGGATGCCTTGCTTGCTACGGTGCAAATGCCCCCAGCATTCCCTGTGGCCACTGTGGCTCTTGATAAAGCTGGGGCACGTAACGCAGCATGGCTTGCAGCCCAGATTTTGGCACTGGCAGACGCTGATATCGCTGCTCGCTTGATGGCCGCTCGCGCGAAGTATAAGGAAGACGTGGCTAAAGTTGGCGCTGACTTGACCGCACGCTATTCTGCATAAGCCATTTAAATACAAAATAAAAAGGCCAGTCTTTCATATGAAGGACTGGCTTTTTTGCTTTGTGATGTAGTGGAGTTGTGCAATGGGCCTGTGGTTGTAAATGGGCCTGTGGTTGTAAATGGGCCTATGCTTGCGCAATGGGCCTGTGCTTGCGCAATAAACGCCATGGCGGTCTTTTCTTAGTTACTGGCCATTGTCGTCGCGTAGTTCCAAGCTCAACAAGACGGCTCCCAAGCCATCGGTCAACTGATGAAGCGCACCATAAAAGGCGTAAAACTGCGTGACTTTCCCGAGCTCAAAGCGTCGTGGTGCACCCTCAGCGCGCAACTCTGACAGGCGTTGCTCAGTCTGCTCAAGGGCACGACGTAAATCGGGCATAGGTCCCTGCCCATCAGCGAACCAACGTAAAACACCACTAGCTTCATGTGCAAGTTCGCGTAGTTGCGGCTCAATGTAAAAGGCACAGGCGCGGCCATGGTAGCCATTAAGGCTATGAAGCATGCCTTGTAAATGGCTGACGGTCATGTCCACAGTGTTCACCATGCGTCCCAATTCATCGATGGGCGTGGCATAGATGCGTGACTCATGGCGTTGCACCTTTTGCAGGCGCAGTTGATTGGATTTCAACTGACTGCTGAGGGTGTGCAGAAAAGAGTTGGGCAACGGGTCTTGATGGTCAAGAAAAGTTTCCGTCAACGCGTCAAGCTTATCAGCGCAAGAATGCAACTGCGTGACAAGATCCTTACGCAAGGCAGGCCCTGCACGCCGTGGCCAAAGCACCACGGACACCAAGAGAGCCGCACCAACGCCCACAAGGATTTCCACAACGCGGAAGAGGCTAAAACTCATGCGGTCGGGCTGTCCAACGCTGGCCAGAATAACAATGGTCACGGTGATGGACGCCATGCGGTAACGATTGCTGCGCCCGATGAGAAAGGCGCATAGACCTGTAGCCAATGCCAGACCAAGGCTGTCCCAAAAAAGCGTATCAGGAAAAAGTAAAATACACACAATACCCATCGCCGCACCCATGAGCGTTCCCACCGTGCGGTAGAGGCTCATCTCCAAGGATTCGGCAATGTTATTTTGCATGACGATGACCGTGGTAATGGGAGCCCAATAACCAAAATCAAGGTCAAACCATATGGTCATGAGATAGGAAAGAAGCACCGCAAGGCCCGTCTTAATGGCATGGCGCACTGAATCTGTGGGAAAATATTTGGAAAGCAGCATGATGAAACCTAGGGATTACCGTCCAGCAGGATAATGACGCACAATAAGATACAAACGCGTAGCAAGCCAGTCGAGAACCAAGCTTGGATTAACAGGGCTTGGTTGCAGGGCAAGGCTTTCGGAGCAATGGGCAAGGGCTTCATCAAAAATAGCAAGGCCACGAGGCGCAAGAGCAGTGCACAAGAGTTCAACTAAACCATTGGCATTCTTGGGTAAAGTTCTTACAGCAGAGGGTTGACCAAGAGTAGTACCCGTGCTTGCAAGCTCTTGAGTAGTCCCTTGATATTTAAGCGCAGTCATGAGTGCTGCTTCGCAAGCCAAAATCATGGCTGTAGCATTAACAGCATCCACAGCACCACGCGCACCTGTACGGGCAAACCAACCTTGGCCACTGTGGGCAAAGCTTGCGAGAGCACGAAGCCATTCCTCAATATCTGGGCTTGGCCGCTCCTGCACCTTGGGCCATGGCAGAGTTAAGACCCAGCTTCTAGACACAAGGGTGGGCAAGAGCCGTTCCCGTTGTGGCGTCAGCAGAACAAAGGACGTGCGAGGCCGCGGCTCTTCCAACGATTTCAGCATAGCATTGGCCGCAGCTTCGCCAAGATATTGGGCTTCAGCCAAAATAATGACACGATACCCATCACCAACAGGCGCTTCCAAGATGGTGGCACACGCTTTAAGCACGTCATCCATCTTGATATTCACACCGCCCCGTCCGTCAAGTATATGCAGATCACGGAAGGTTTGGGTGGCAACTTGCATGCAATCTTGGCAGTTGAGGCACGGTGCCTTAATCTTTGCTGAGCTCGACGTCACGGTTTCGCCAAAGAGGTTGACGGACGACGCTACGTCATCTCCTGCACCAGATGTTCCTGCCGCCACAGCGTGTTCGCAGTTGAGCCGAGCAGCCCACCACATAGCCATGGCAAAGCGTTCATCAGCAGTACCACCTTCAAGCATGATGACTTGTGGAGGCGCATCTGCAAGAGCTTCGAGCCGCGCTCGAACCAAATCAAAGGGCGCAAAAAGGGCCGAAGAGAGCGTAGCACGCCCTTCTTCAGCCCCAATGATATGTTCTTCAGTATTGGCCACAGCCAACCATTAGCGAATAATAGTTTGATCGCGTTCAGGACCCACAGAGATGATGCCCACACGAATGCCGGACAATTCTTCAATGCGGTTAACATAGGCTTGAACAGGCGCAGGCAAAGAGTCCCACGTGGTGCAAGCGGTAATGTCATCGTCCCAACCTGGCATGGTTTCGTACACTGGGGTCACATCAGCCATGCTGTTCTGTGCCTGAGGTGGCACGTCCATGCTTTGGCCTTTGTAGATGTACGAGGTACAAATCTGGATTTCTTTCAAGCCAGAAAGTACGTCAAGCTTGGTCAAAGCAATTTCCGTAGGACCGTTGAGGCGTGCGGTTTCGCGCAAGACAACCATGTCAAGCCAACCACAGCGACGCTTACGGCCAGTGGTTGCGCCAAATTCATGACCCTTGGTCTGCAAGTAGTTGCCCTCAGCATCAAATTGCTCAGTTGGGAAAGGACCAGAGCCCACGCGAGTGGTGTATGCTTTCACAATAGCGATGATACGATCAAGACGATTTGCAGGCACGCCGCTACCACCAGAGGCATTGCCAGCCACGGTATTAGAGGACGTAACAAAAGGATAGGTGCCATGGTCGATGTCAAGGTGTGTACCTTGTGCACCTTCAAACATGACATGCTGGCCTTTTGCCCAAGCATCGAAGATTTCAGTAGAAACGTCAGCAAGGTGTGGCACAAGCTTGGAACCATGTTCCATAACTTCGTTGAACACAGCGTCCACATCCATAGCTTCCATACCATATAAAGAAGTCAAGAGCGCGTTCTTTTCTACAAGAGCGGCTTCGATTTTGCTACGCAGAAGAGCAGGATCAGCAAGGTCGCCAGCACGAACGCCAATGCGTGAAGACTTGTCTTCGTAGCAAGGGCCAATGCCACGGCCAGTGGTGCCAATCTTAGCTTCTTTAGATTTAAAGGCTTCACGAGCTTGGTCAAGAGCCTTGTGGTATGGCATAATAAGGTGCGTCTTATGGCTGATCATGAGCCGCTCAGTGCCCAAGTCAATACCTTTGGCGCGCAAGCCTTCGATTTCATGACAGAAAACTTCGGGATCAAGCACAACACCATTACCGATAAGGCATTTTTTGCCCTCGTGCAGGATACCAGAAGGAATCAAGTGCAAGATGTATTGTTTATCGCCGACGATGACCGTGTGGCCAGCATTATTGCCGCCCTGAAAGCGCACAATAACATCAGTGTCCCGCGTAAGCAGGTCAACAATCTTTCCTTTACCCTCGTCGCCCCATTGGGCTCCCATCACGACCACATTTGACATTTTTAACTCCTTGTGACATGAGATGCCACTTAAATACTCAGTGACACCGCCTCAGAACGTGAAAAGGCATCGTAACATACACTGTGAGACTCACAAAGTCAAATTGTACGTCGTAAAATCCTGCACGAAATCATAAAAAATATGCATACGCAAAGTGCACATAAAGACAATACAATGACATCTGAACCCACTATTCATAAGTCCCAAGACTCTACAGCTGTGCCCTCAATAGTAATAGATAAAGCCCGAGTACAACAGCATGTAAACGACCAAAAAAGCAAGCTCTTTTTTTCACAAGTCTGCATTCTTTTCTATAAAATCTGTCGTAAAAGCCTCGCCCACCTGCTCTCCATCCTCTTCGCTAGTCCACTACGCATGCTCTTTTGGCTCACAATAAGCCTCGCCATAACGCTCTTCATTCCCACATCTAAGCCTCTGTATATACAAGATTATCCATACACCTTGCGCGTAGTCACGCCACAAAATCAACGTGTTTTCGCTAGTCTCTCACCCTTTGGCGTCGGCTTTGAATATGACCTCGTCAATCTTTTTGCCTCAGAAAGCGGCTACACCGTGCAATGGCTTCAAGAAGACAAGTCAGCCACAGCCCTCGACATGCTCCAGAACAATAAAGCAGATCTTGTGGTAGGTTTCCCCGATCTCCACTGCGATAGGCATATCAGCGCAAGCCCCACCTACATGCATGGCCAATCCGTTGAAGTGCAATTACGCGACGAAAAAATCGACCAATACAAAAATCTCGCTGAAGCGCGCAAAAATGACAATTCCGAAGGCTACGCCCGCGCCAAGGTCAACGCCCAATATATGGACGATTTTTACAGTGGCGAAAGCATCGTCACCGACGCCACCTCATGGCAACTCTGGCAACCCTTTGCCCGTGACGACACCATAGCAGCGCCCCTCGACGACACCACATCATACCGCTGGTACTGGAACGCTTCCAACGACAAGCTCAGCGCACAAGCCCTGCAATTCTGGCATGATAGAACACAAATAAGCGACACCGTTCTCGCTGACCTCAACGAGCACTATTTCAATTTCATCCGCATAGACATCGACCCTCTCGAGCTGCGTAACCTACAGCGCGTCATCAAAACACGTCTGCCAATCTATCAAAAAACCATCGACAGTGCAGCCAAGCGCTACCACATTGACCCACTCCTCTTAACCGCTGTCATCTTCCAAGAATCCCATTTCGACCCTGACGCCATCAGCTACACTGGTGTGCGCGGCATCATGCAGCTCACCCAATCCACCGCCGATCTCCTAGGTGTAGACCGCCTCAACCCACACCAATCCATCGAAGGTGGTGCGCGCTATCTCCGTCTACTCTGGGATGGCCTCGCTGACGTAGGTCTTGACGACGACACCGATGGTGACCCCGACGCCATCCACAACCATGGCTCACAGCCCAAGCTCCTCGGCCTCAGCGACTGGAACCGCTGGTGTTTCACCCTAGCCGCCTTCAACCAAGGACGCGGCCATCTGCGCGACGCCATCCGCCTCTCCAAGTCCCTCGGTGGCTCAGGCCTCACATGGTACGAGCTCAAGCGCGTCTACCCACTCATGGCCAAAAAAGAATTCTACTCAAAGCTCCGCTATGGTCCATGCCGCGGCAACGAAGCCGTTCAGTTCGTCGACAATATCCGCTGGTACTACTACATCCTCTCAGGCGCTGCTGTACTCAGTGAATTGGTTGATTAGTTAG
>JAWXUA010000165.1:0-5894 GCA_044433065.1 Pseudomonadota bacterium | reverse complement strand
CCCCATCCTTCAAAACTTTTTAATTGTGGATGATGAGACGTTTTTTAAGAAAGTTTACGGCCACATGGGGGATGAAAGATGAATTTTTCGAGTAGGAATTTAAGTTGTAAGACAAAAAGGTATTAAATCAGGTAGTCAGCCGCTGGCTCGCCATCCTCAATGCCGTCAAGCACAGCATCAATGGCGGCTTCGCTACCCATATTCTTGAACCACCAATTGTCAGGCTGAACAACCATAACTGGGCCAACTTCGCACTGCTTAAGACAACCAGTAGCCACAACCTGAATATCAAGGCCGCGATCAAGGATTTCCTCTTCCATGTACTGCAAAAGGCCGTCCGTCTGCTTATGGCAAATACCCTTAGGTTCACCACCATTGCGGAAGCTTTGGCATACTAAAATGAGTCGTTCTGGAATGGCCATGTTGTTCTCCTTGCATAACTTTTTTAAAAATAAACTTTTATCCAACAAATTTTATAAACGAGCTTATTTTGTTTTCTGGCGAGGCGGACGAAGTGTTTTACGAAGGGCGCGTATAGAGGCATACGTAACCGTAGTAAAATACGAGTCCGCCCTCAATCGAACAGGCGCCAGAAGGCAAAAGAAGCCGTTTATTTTTTATTTTTTTTGCCTTTCTTTCCACCACCGTAAAGCACGTCAACTATGCCAGAGATTTCCCAATCTCCAGTAAAGACGTAAATGCCATTGTCGGCGAGCACCTGACGGGGCTTTTGGCCGGCGCCAGATACGAGCACAGCAAAGCAGTCAGAAAGTGTGGCGGACAACGTTTGCCAACGGCTATCACCACCGCCAGCTTCTGGGGCATTGCGTGCTTCAAGAAGGCAAGCAAGACCATCTTCACGCGGCCCATAAATAAGAAATTTTTGAGCATGGCCAAGGTGCGTGTCCACTTCCATGCCGCCAGCACTAGCCACAGCCACATTAGGGCGTGAGGCTGTGGGCTTAGGGATGAAAGGTCCTTTTTCAGGAGCACCAACAAGAGCTGTATCCGAGTTGGCATCACAGGACGTATTCACAACAACTTCAGTTTGACCAAGTGGTTCATAGCCGCATTGATCCCAGTCAGCCATGAGTGGCATGTGGCGTGCTACAGCTTCACGAGCAGCTTGCAGAGCTTCGGCTGTGGGAACCATGGAGCCATCTGCATCGGCTTCAGCTGTGATATCGTGAGCCACGGTGCCAGCCACATTTTCCTCACTAGCAGGACAGGGAGCCACAGACATAATGTCCACACCAAGACCGGACATGGTACAGGCGATGGCTTCGATATGGTCCGCGTTAATATCACCAAAAAGTGTGGTATTTACTTTGACCGTGAGCCCTGCTTCCTTGCATGCCATAATAGCTTCAACCTGCTCTTTGATGAGATAGGCCACGCCTTCGGCAAGTGGTATGGTCTTCTTTGCTGGACGAATCCAAGCGTAAATTTGTTCTGCAATGGAAGCATCTACCGCGTGCATTTCAAAGGTGATGTGAGAAATACCAATCTTGGCCAGCTCTTTAGCATAGGGTGCTACGCGCATACCGTTGGTGGTCACGCAGAGTTGCATTTCTGGATAAGCTTCGCGCACCAAGCTCAAGGTCTTCATGGTAGCTTCTGGATTGGCAAAAGGTTCGCCAAGACCGCAAATACCTACCATTCCAACATTTTTCCCAGCATCTACAGCCTCTTGCAAATGTGCCAAGGCTTGATTTGGCGACATCATGACGCCTTTGCTTTCACGGACACCGTAGCGCAAGCGGCTATTGCGTAAACAGGCTACAGGCAGATGGATACGACCAGTGCTTGCTCGGCCTTTGGCACCGAAACAAGGGTGCAAATCAGAATTTATGTTGGTCATATAAAACTACCTTAAGCCTTTAAAAGTTTAACAAACACTCCTCTCTTCCTCTCCCATGCGGCCGAAAATCCCTTTCAAGGAACACTCATCCACCGCAATTAAAAAGTTTAGGAAGGGATGGAGGTCTGGGGGAAGGGAAACCCTTTCCAAAGGGTTTCCCTTCCCCCAGTTACTTCAATCAATTACCCAAAACTAGTAAACTAATTCAAACTTTTCCTCAGAGGCGTCGCGGTCGCGGCGATCGAGGAGGACACCGAGGATTTTTTCAAGGAGACGGAGACCGCCCTTGTAGCCCACGGTTGGGAAGTACTGGTGGCCAACGCGGTCGAGGATTGGGAAGCCCCAACGAACGAATGGGATATCTTCGTCGCGTGCGATGTACTTGCAGTAGGTGTTACCGATGATGACGTCGACAGGGTCATTCTTGATCCACTGGTGGAGCGTGAACATGTCGCCTGCTGCTTTAACGTTAACTTCAAAAGGCATATTTGCGGTGAGTTCCTTAATACGCTTTTCAAACTTCTTGCCAGGTGTACCGGTGACGATGTGCACAGGGCACATGTCGATGGATACGAGGAACTCGGTCATGGCAATGAGTTGGTCTGGGTCACCAACAAGAGCAACTTTCTTGTGGTAGAAGTACTGATGCATGTCCGACATCATGTCTACGAGCTGGCCGCGTTCATGAGCGATTTCATCTGGCACGCTGACACCAGCGATGGTGCGCAGTGCGTCGATGAAGCGGTCCGTGGCGAGCAAGCCGAAAGGCATGTCGAGGATTTTACAAGGTACTTTATGCGCTGAGTTCAAGGCACGGGCGGCATCTGAGGAACACCATTGACCGAGAGCCAAGGTACCGATGGAGTCGCCTGCGGACTTAAGTTCAGAGATGGTCACGCCACCCTTAGGGAACATGTGGTATTCACCAGAGAGAGGACCGTTGAGGACGCCAGAGGTATCTGGGAACATGATGTTCTCAACACCGACGACTGCGGCGAGACGCTTAAGTTCTTCCATGTCAGCAGGTTCAACCCAACCAGGGATGATGTTGACCTTGCCGTTTTTGGTACCAGTCTTTTCTGCAAGACCAGCCATGGCCTTGACCATGTTGGAGAAACCAGTAACGTGGGAACCTGCATAACTTGGGGTTGATGCACCGATGACGGTTTTGCCAGCAGGAATTTTGCCTTCCTTGGTGGCCTTGTCACGGATTTGGTTCAAGTCGTCACCGATGGTCTCGGAAAGACAGGTTGTATGGATTGCGATAACTTCTGGTTCGTAGACGGTGAAAATGTTTTCAATGGCTTGCAAGAGGTTGGCTTGACCACCGAAAACGGAAGCACCTTCTGTGAAAGAAGAGGTCGCCGCTGATATAGGTTCTTTGTAGTGACGGGTCAGGGTGCTACGATGGTAGGCACAGCAACCTTGGGAACCGTGGCTATGTGGAAGGCAACCGTGGATACCGAGAGCGGCGTACATAGCGCCGATTGGCTGACACGTCTTGGCTGGGTTAATCACCAAGGAGTTGCGTTCTTTAATTTCTTTTGGAGTATGACGTAATAACATGTGCTCCTCCTATTCCCAGACGTATGTAGCTGAAAGTTCGGGAGTTTCTTGCCAAGGAGCCTTCATGTAACTCCAAACCTTGCTGCTTACGAGGCGGTCAATTTCAACGTAGAAGTTAACTGCGCCTTCAAAGCCAGCGTAAGGACCACCAGAGTCATAGCTGTGCAATTGCTTCAGCGGAATGCCGAGCTTTTGGATGGAGAACTTTTCCTTGATGCCTGCGCAGAACAGGTCTGGCTTCAAGAGTTCTACAAGCTTCTCGACTTCGTATTGGTTAATGTCGTCGATGACGATGGTACCCTTGTCCATGTCGGGGACCATGCCATCGTAATGCTTGAACTTGTAGCCAGCAGCTTCGAGCTTTGCCAATTCTTCAGGGGTCTTACGAACCTTGAAGTTGGCTTCGTCGGCTACGACTTCGAGTTCTTCAATGTTACGGCTGTCAGCGTCTGGCTTGAGGTCAGGAATAATATGACGGCCTTCATAGTCGTCACGGTGAGCAAATTCGTAACCTGCTGCAAGAGTTGTCATGCCCATTTCAGCGAAGAGCTCTTGGTAGTGGTGCGCACGGGAACCACCAACGAAAAGCATAGCGGTCTTGCCTGTGGTGTTTGGAAGCACCTTAGCGGCAGCAGCCTTAACAGCGACCATTTCTTCAGCAATGACAGCTTCAACGCGGTCGATGAGCTCTTGATCGCCAAAGTATTCAGCGATTTTGCGCAGCGACTTAGCTGTTGCTTCAGCGCCGATGAAGTTGACCTTAATCCATGGAATACCATATTTAACTTCAAGCATGTCAGCTACATAGTTGATGGAGCGGTGACACATAACACAGCTGAGGTCAGCTTGTGGTGCAGTAGCAAATTGGTCATAGCTGGAGTTGCCGGAGAAGGTCGCAATATTGGTAATGCCACACTTTTTCAGCACGCGGTCAATTTCAAAGCCGTCACCACCGATATTGTATTCACCAAGAAGATTGATTTTGTACTTTTCGGTGCGTTGGATCTCAGTTTTGCCCACAACGTGACGGAAAATCTGGTTGTTGGCGATGTGGTGACCGGCGGACTGGGATACGCCCTTATAACCTTCACAGGAGAAGGCGAAGACGTTACAGTCGCCAAGCTTTTCCTTCATCTTCTTAGCAACGGCGTGGATGTCGTCACCAATGAGGCCCACAGGACATGTTGCGAAAACAGCAATAGCCTTAGGATGGAAGGTGTCATATGCTTCTTGGATTGCACGAGCGAGTTTCTTTTCACCACCGAAGATGATGTCCTCTTCTTGCATGTCCGTGGAGAAGCAGTAAGGAATATAGTTTTCAGCATCAGGAGCAGAGGCGTCGGTTTGGTTACGACGAGTCAGCCAAGAGTAAAAACCGCAACCGATTGGGCCGTGGGTGATATTTACAAAGTCACGAGTTGGACCAAGAATAACGCCCTTACAACCTGCATAGGTACAACCACGCATGGTGATAATACCTGGGATAGTACGCACATTGGCTTGAATTTCAGGTGTTTCACTGCCTTGTGCTTCATTGATCATAATTTGTTTGGCACGCTTACGGGCAACCTTTGGTGGATACTTTTTCAGCATTTCTGCCTTAATATCCGTTGGGTCCCATTGTACCAGCTTTTGCTTTGTGGCCATTTTGTCCTCCCCTACTACATGATGGATTGTTCGCCAGTTTCGCCGCTACGCACGCGAATGGCGTCGCCAAGAGGCAGAACAAAAATCTTGCCATCACCCGGTTTGCCCGTTTTGTTCACAGCCATGATGGTTTCCACAACAGTGTCCACATCTTCACTTGGAACAACAACGGTAATCATACGCTTAGGGTACAACTTGCCCTTTTCACCAAGTAATGCGGCGGCTTCTTCATAGCCATCCTCAGCACCAGTAAGCAGTTTTGTATTGATAAAGCCTTGACCACGACCTTGGGCTTCATGAGCGAAGAAGGCATTAACGCCAGCTTCTGTCAGCGCCTTTTTGGTGCGGTTCATCATATTCATTCGCACAACGGCGATAACTTCCTTCATGCAACTACACCTCCCCCTCTTTCACGCCAGAGCTGATGGTGTACACGTCGCTAACATCATTGACAAAAATCTTACCGTCACCAAAAGCACCCTTGTTGCCAGAACGAGCGGCTTCCATGATGGTCTTGACCACAAAATCCTTATCGCGATCAGCAACAACGCTCATGAGCATGGTCTTGGGGATTTCGTCATAGGTGACTTCGCCAATCTTAATACCGCGTTGCTTACCACGGCCAGCTACGGAATATTTGGTCACAGCAGGAAAACCAGCGTCCATAAGCGCCACCATGACGGCATCAGCTTTTTCTGGACGGACAATGGCACGAATCATAATGGTGGACATATCTTCTCCTTAGAATTGTCGCGTGGTTTTGATAAACTGGGGGAAGGGACAACTTTCTGGAGAAAGTTTCCCCTTCCCCCAGACCCCC